>NZ_LZEI01000013.1:0-138834 GCF_001693745.1 Gilliamella sp. wkB72
AAATTGTTTAAAACAATTTGTTAGCAGTTTATTTCAGTTTTTTATCCATATTTTCATAGATCTTAATTGGCTTAATGGGGATTAATGTTTTATCTTTTACTTCAAACTCAGAATTATTACTGGAAACAACCATTATCTGTCCTCTTTCTAAGTTAAAATCTAAAAGTGCATATGGTTCTACAAAACCTAAAAGAGAAAACTCCCTATCCCTGTTATCCGGAGGAAATTCGTAATAGACAACTTTTTTATTATATACGTATACAACTGTATTAGAAAGATGTTGAGCTATTCCAAAGTCAGGATTCTCATCAGAAAATTCTACTTTTTTGACATCAATATTTTGTTCCTGCATTAATGTAATATAAAGTCCACTAATACTGCCACTGATTAACCAAACTTCATCCCATTTAAAATTGGTATAATCAGAGAGTTTTATGGTTTGAGGGTGATTTTCTTCTATATCTTTTAATGCTTTTTCTAAAGGTCTTTCACTGTTGCAACTGGTTAATGTTACTATTGATATGAATGTTATCACTAATAGTATTATTATTTTATTCATTTCTAATTTCTTAATATTTTTTTGCTTTAGGTATGGCCATAAACCAGACTATGTCTTCTTGTTTAACCTCTAAATTGTTTAAAACAATTTGTTAGCAGTTTATTTCAGTTTTTTATCCATATTTTCATAGATCTTAATTGGCTTAATGGGGATTAATGTTTTATCTTTTACTTCAAACTCAGAATTATTACTGGAAACAACCATTATCTGTCCTCTTTCTAAGTTAAAATCTAAAAGTGCATATGGTTCTACAAAACCTAAAAGAGAAAACTCCCTATCCCTGTTATCCGGAGGAAATTCGTAATAGACAACTTTTTTATTATATACATACACTACAGTCTTAGAAAGCTCTTGATATTTTCCATATTTCCTTTTAGGTTTTTCTACTTTTTTGACATCAATATTATGTTCTCGCATTAATATGATATACCGTCCACTAATACTGCCACTGATTATCCAAACTTCATCCCATTTAAAATTGGTATAATCAGATAAGGTTATGGTTTTAGGATGATTGTTTTTTACATCTTTTAAAACCTTTTCTAAAGGTGTTTTGTTGCAACTGGTTAATGTTACTATTGACATAAATGCGACTAATAGTAGGAGTATTTTTTTCATTCTTTGGCATTCCAGATTAATTTTGTTTTATATTCTTGTTCAGGTATGGTTGGAAATCCGCCTAATGATTTTATAATCTAAAAACTTTATTTTCTCTAGCAACACAGTGTTAAATACTAATTCATAATACTATGAATTGTTTACTAAACAAATGATAAGTGAGTGAAAAATATCAATCGATATCTCTTTTCTAGAAGGTAATAAATACAAAGTTCATATACTCAATGATTTTCCTATTAATGAACAACTTCAAACTATTTTTATTTTGATCTTATAGACGAATCGCTAATAATTAAACAGGATAGTTTTACTATGTCGGTATATTAAAAAGTACTCATATTTGATAAGTATTAACAAGGTATTTACGATACGAACTAAAATAATTGGTAAAAATAGCGTACAATAGCGCAATGTTTACTCGTTCATCAGCTTAATTAGTTTAGGAAATAAGTATGACAGGCAAATTTATTGTCATCGAAGGTTTGGAAGGCGCCGGTAAAACGACTGCCATAAATACTGTTGCGCGTGTTTTGAATCAACATCATATTTGCGATCTGCAATTTACTCGTGAACCGGGTGGTACACCGATTGCTGAAGCATTGCGTAATATTATTAAAAATGGTTTAGATAATGAGCCATTAACTGATAAAGCTGAATTACTTATGTTATATGCTGCGCGTATTCAATTAGTCGATAACGTGATTAAGCCTGCACTGAAAATGGGGAAATGGGTCATTGGTGATCGACATGATTTATCTACTCAAGCTTATCAAGGTGGCGGACGAGAGTTAGACAGAGTTTTTATCGAAACACTACACTCTCAGGTTTTAGGTAATTTTAAACCAGACTTAACGTTGTATTTAGATATTTCTCCAGAACTTGGATTGATGAGGGCAAGATCTCGAGGGCAACTTGATCGTATTGAACAACAATCACTGCCTTTTTTTGAGCGAATTCGTCAGCGTTATTTAGAGTTAGCTGAAAATGATAACACTATCATTACTATTGATGCATCAAAATCAATTACAGAAGTGACAGCTCAAATTGAAACAACATTAAATTCATGGTTAACAAATTAGGTTTCGATTTTATGATTTTCAACGAATATCCATGGCTTAAATTACCTTTTGAACAGTTAGCAGAAACGATTGTTAATCATCGCGCTCATCATGCTTTGTTAATCAATTATATTCAAGGTAGTGGTGAAGAAGAATTAATCAACTTAATAGCTAATCGATTACTCTGTCAATCTTCAAAACAGTTGGAACCATGCGGTAAATGTCATAGTTGTCAGTTATTTTTATCTCAACATCATCCTGATTATTACCAAATAACAAATGAACAGGGAAAACAATCGATTGGTATTGATCAAATACGGAATATTTCTACAAAAATCTATGAAAAATCCCAACAGGGAGGTAATAAGGTCATCTGGATTAGACATGCTGCTTTTATGACAGAAGCCGCTGCAAATGCATTGCTTAAAACGTTAGAAGAACCTCCAGAAAATACCTATATTATTTTAAGTGATAACCATAATAGTCAATTTTTACCTACAATTCATAGCCGTTGTTTTTGTTATTTTTTATCAATACCAAAATTAGAAGAATCTGTTAGTTGGCTAAAAAAACAACACGATAATCTGTATAGTGATAATGAACTTGCTACAGCTTTATTATTGAGTGAAAATGCGCCACTTAATGCGGCTATTTTATTGCAACCCGAAAAATGGCAACAGCGAAAATTATTCTGTGAAAACTTGTTACATGTCTTACCCCAAAACAATTTTTGGCAATTAGCAAAAACATTTAATTATGAGGACTTTTTGGAGCGAATCACTTGGTTTTGTGCCTTGCTAGGTGATGCATTAAAAGCGAAACAGAAGGCTGGTCGATATATTGTGAATCGTGATCAAGTTCCCTTAGTTAGACTACTTGCCACAAAAAGTAATGATGAAATTACTTCACTTTATCAACTGTGGTTACAAGCAAGAAACTTATTGTTATCGATAAATGGGTTAAATAAAGAGTTGATTGTCTATAATGTTCTTGCTCAATCACAATTAATTGGGTATCAGAAATAGACTTTATAGAATAATAAAATTTTAGGTCAATAGTAGATTTACATATGAAAGGATTGCAGTGAGTTATTTATCAATTGAATTTGGTCTAATTTTTGTAGTTCTCTTTGCTTTATATTGGTCTTTTAGATTATTACCAAAATTCCAAAATAATTTACTTTTGATTTCAAGTTACCTTATTGTTGCTAGTTATAGTGTTCAATTTGCTGTTATCCTTTTTAGCTACACTAGCGTGATATATTTCTTTTCAATAATGATTGCAACGTCTAAAAAACACGCAAAAAGATGGCTGGTTTTAGGATTAAGTGTCGCAATAATCAATTTAGCATTGTTCAAATATTTTGATTTTTTTCGATATGAATTACAGTCATTGCTTAACTATCTAAATTTATCTATATTATTGCCAGCAATAACCATTTTTATACCAATAGGCATCTCCTTTTATACGTTCCACTCGGTAAGCTATTTAGTTTCGATAAAAAAGAAAGAATTACCTGTTGCTAAATTCTCGGATTTTGCCTTATTTTTATCCTTTTTTCCTTGTATAATTGCGGGGCCAATTAATCGAGCAAAAACATTTATTCCACAAATTGTGGTGAGTCAACCTAGAGAGATTTTAGAACCCTTTCGGGCATTTACGTTAATTATTCTGGCCGTGATAAAAGTTTATTGTTTAGGTGGATTAATTAGCGAAAACTGGATAACTCCGATTTTTTCAAATCCATTAGAATACAGTACTCTTGATTTATTGGTAGGCTTATACGGTTATGCTATACAAATTTACCTGAATTTTTCTGGTTATACCGACCTTGTTACAGGTATTGCTTTATTATTAGGTTTTCGACTTCCTATCAATTTTAACTTTCCTTATTTAGCCTGTAATGTCCGCGAATTTTGGGAACGTTGGCATATTAGTTTATCTCATTGGATCCGCGATTATATTTATATCCCTCTTGGTGGCAATCGTCGTGGTTTTATTCGCACTCAAATTAATGTTATGTCAGCTATGTTATTGTCAGGTTTATGGCATGGAGCTGGGATTAATTTTGTTATTTGGGGAGGATGTCATGGTTTGGGGATTATTGTTCTTAATATATTAGATTGTTATATGGGAAGAGGTTGGATTACTCAACGTTCCCCAATTATTGCTAGATTAATTACTTGGCATTATATCTGTTTTACTTGGTTATTTTTTTATTGTGCAAGCTTACCTGACGCATTAGATTATTTAACGGCTCTAGGCCATAACTTTTTAATTGAGTCACATTATATTGAGGTATTTCTAAGTATATGTGTCATATTTTTGTTATACCCATTATTTAAAAATATTCCTGATTGGTGCGCTTTACAACTTAGCAAAATAAATCGGATTTATTTGCCTATCATTTTTATATTTATATTATGGCTAACTATCTATTTTGCACCATCTGGAGTGCCAAATTTTATTTATGCTAATTTTTGATTATGAAGAACAATAAAAATGAAATATAAAAAAACATTATCAAAAAATAGACGAAGAAATAGGCCTCAAAAAAATAGGCAACAAATTGATTTGTTCGAAAATGGCTTACATGAGCAATCAAGAGAGCATAATGCTAAGACTAAAGTATCAGAAGCTGCAATAACTCAAAAAGAATCACTTTCACCTAAATATGTTTTTATTATGCTATTGATTACCGCAATAGCATTAATAGCAATTTATCACAAATCGGTATTAATTTATTGGCAACAAACGTATCATCATGATCTATTTAATTCAGGAAGTATGACCCAAAAAATGGATCTAGACGATTCTGATGGTCGAGTAGAAGAATATTCGAAAGATGTAGTTATTGATCAAAATAATGTCATTAGCTCCATTGATGATGAGTCACATTTAAACCAACCAGTAAAAAATGTGTTAGTTATTTCACCATCCGAAATGATTAATATTAAAAAAGATAAAAAAAGGCAAAAAATTCATGTTCAACCAATATCAATTAAGCAAGAAAATACTAAATTAAGCAAAACTAGGTTTGATGGAACGCCAGTAACTGAACAGATAGATACCGAAGCTAAAGATGAAGCACCTAAAATTCAAAATATTCCATTAATTCATGAGCCGTTACCGATTGTATTAACTCAAAATGACAAAGTATTGTTTGTTGGCGACTCTTTGATGCAAGGCGTTGCACCATATGTTAAAAAAATGTTATTTAAACAATATAAAATAGAAAGTGTAAATCTAAGCAAACAAAGTACTGGGCTCGCTTATCCAAAGGCTTTCAATTGGCCAAAAACAATCAATGATAATTTAATTGCCGATCCTTCTATCAAGTTACTTGTTGTTTTTTTAGGACCTAATGATCCTTGGGACTTTCCTGTAAAAGGTTATGCTAAATACGTTAAATTTAAATCCGAGTTGTGGGAAGAACAATACCGTTTACGTATCGCCACAATTTTAAATAGTGCTAGTGAACATAATGTTCAAGTGCTTTGGCTTGCTGCTCCTTGTATGCGCAAGCCGCAACTAAATTTAGGAATGGTTTATTTAAATACGCTGTATCAGTCTGAAGTAGAAAAGAGACAACAACACTTTTTAACAACCAATCAATTATTAGGTTGTACTTATGAAACATTTAATAGTTTTATTGAATCGAATAAAGATAAAATAAAAGTTAGAGTTGATGATGGAATCCATTTTACACCTATAGGCCAAAAAATTTTAGCTAAAGCAATTATGGATAAAATCATTTTTAAACAATTTGAGGATGACGATAGTGATTAAACTTTTAAAGTATATTATTACTATAGTGACTATCACTGTTTCAGTAGGATGCAGTGTAGCAGAAAGTAAAACTGATGCACAATCGACTGTTGTTGACTTTGGTGACCCAAATGCAAA
This sequence comes from Gilliamella sp. wkB72, assembly GCF_001693745.1. NCBI lineage: Bacteria > Pseudomonadati > Pseudomonadota > Gammaproteobacteria > Orbales > Orbaceae > Gilliamella > Gilliamella sp. wkB72. The sequence goes on from NZ_LZEI01000013.1 coordinate 6,142, forward strand.
ACAATTAGCTCAACGGTTAAATTCATTAGCTAGAAATAAAAATGGCAATCAAGTCGTTAATATTACACAATTTGGAGATTCGCATTCAGCAGCAGATTTTTTTACTGGTGAATTTCGAACATTAATGCAACAAAAATACGGTGATGCCGGAATTGGTTGGATTACACCTATTGCCATTAAAGGTCAAAATCATACAGCAGTTGGTTGGAAAGTAAAAGATTGGCGTGTAATAAGTAGCCGTACAGTAAGTGACGTAGATTTTCCAATGGGTGGATTTATTGCAAAAGCGACTAACGATTCAGCCACTATACAAATAATACCAAAAAGTTTAGATAACAAAAATTGGCAAGTAAAATTAACCTTCAAAGCATTGAAGAATACCCCTAATTTATTGAGTATTTATGATGCTGACGGTAAAAAAATAAATATAAGTTATTTACCCAAAAGTAGAGTTTGGCAAACGGTGTCATTTGTGACTAAAAACCCTTTTACGATTAAAGGAAACCGCGATGTTGAAATTGGAGGAATTTGGTTAAATCGCTCAAAAAAATCAGGGGTTATTGTATCTTCAATTGCAACTAATGGCGCTAAACAGAGCATATGGCAAAAATGGGGTTCAAGTTGGTTGAAAGAATTATCTGCTTCAAAAAGTGATTTAGTTATTTTTGAATACGGAACAAATGAAAGTTTTGATGAAACTTTAGATGTTAATGATTACCGCAAAAACTTAGTGAATAATATTCGCCAAATTCGTAGAGCATTACCTAATGCAGCCATTTTATTGATGACACCTCCAGATACAATGGTAAATGAAAATAGTATCCCTAAATCATTTTTAGCAATTATGAGTATTCAAAAGCAAGTAGCTAAATCTGAAAGGACGCTATATTGGAATTGGCAAGCAGCTATGGGAGGTGCTGGTTCAGTTAAAGTTTGGCAAAAACGTGGACTGACTCGACCAGATTTAGTACATCAAACCTTACAAGGCTACAAAGAAAGTGCTAAAATTTTCTATAAAGGTTTTAATGAGTTCATTAAGAAGAAAAGATAGAATATATAATTAAAAAGGAACAAATAAGTTATGTCATCTCCAATCATTGTTGCTGTTGATTTTTCAGATACTAAGTCAGCATGGAACTTTATAGACCAAGTTGATCCAAAAGATTGTCGTCTTAAAATAGGCAAAGAATTATTTACTCATGCAGGTCCTGACTTTATTAGGCAAATAAAACAAAAAGGATTTGATATCTTTTTGGATCTTAAATTCCATGATATTCCTAACACTGTTGCTAAAGCAGTAGCTGCAGCTGCCGATTTAGGTGTTTGGATGACAAATGTTCACGCTAGTGGTGGCGCTCGTATGATGGAAGCAGCAAAAGATGCGCTTTATTCATACGGTAAGGATGCACCAATGTTAATCGCAGTGACTGTATTAACGAGTATGGAGTCTTCTGATCTTAAAGAAATAGGTATTAACGTTTCACCATTAGAGCAAGCAACAAAGCTGGCATTACTGGCAAAGAATTGCGGACTCGATGGAGTTGTATGTTCTGCTAAAGAAGTACAAAGTTTTAGAACTAGACTAGGAAGTGATTTTAAATTAGTTACTCCAGGAATTCGTCCAGCAGGATCAACACCTGATGATCAGCGCCGTATTATGACACCTCAACGCGCACAAGCTGCTGGTTCAGATTATTTAGTTATTGGGCGTCCTATTACTCAAGCGGAAGACCCAACCAAAGCATTACATGCTATTCTAACAACACTAGATTTATCAAAGAGTTAATAATTATGTCTGATAACGCTATTGTTTATTCAACTGAACATGGTCGAATTACGCCAAAGCAGGCTGCTAAACCTCGTATTAAAGGCGATGGTTTTATCCGTATTTCACGCCAGACATCAGGGCGTAAAGGTAAAGGAGTTTGTGTTATTGAGGGATTCGATTTAGAGGATTCTCAGTTGATGCAATTAGCAGCTGAGCTGAAAAAGCGTTGTGGTTGCGGTGGTTCAGTTAAAGACGGGAAAATTGAAATTCAAGGCGACAAACGTGAACTATTAAAATCATTATTAGAAGATAAAGGTTTTAAAGTCAAATTTGCTGGCGGTTAATTGATTAAAAATAAAGTAATAACGCCCTATTGAGAAAAAGGGCGTTGTTATTCATAAAAACATTAATTAGAACGGTAACTACGCATTTTTTTGCTGATTTCACGTCTTTCTTTAGAAATTTCAGCATTCTTGATTATATAATCATCAACACGATCATCATAATCACTCTTCATATTAGCAATAATAGCTTGAAGTTCTTCGTAAGTCATATCAGGTTTAATGTAATCACTTAAATTTTCAAGTAATAGCACACGTTTTTGGTTATCACGAATTTTTTTCTCGTTGTCTGAAATTTCACGTTTTAATTTATTTAAACGACGTGATAAACGAATATATTCAAGTACATCTTGAAATGATGGTGCGGCTGATTTTTCCTTGTCCATCTATAACCCCTTATTTCTAAAAAATGGAAAACGATTCTGAGTTAATTATATACCAATAATTTTTTAAGGTCATACTAAATATACTTTTATTGAAAAATGTTAAATTTAAATATCAATCAAGCTTGCTGAGTTTTGTTTTAAATCAAATTTTTTGAAGTATGAAATAATAATATTTTTATAAAATTGTCGATAAATTTATCGATTTTCCTTCTAATTGCGATAAAAATAAAAACAACTATTAAGAATTATTGCAAAGTATTATACAATGTGTCGTTAATTGAAAAGAGTACCAAATGAGAGAATCATAATGAGCTGGATTGAAAAAATTCTGAGTAAAAATAATATATCGTCAGATCATAAAAAGGCAAATATTCCAGGTGGTGTTTGGACCAAATGTAGTAATTGTGAGCAGGTTATCTATCAAGCTGAACTTGATCGTAATTTAGAAGTTTGCCCAAAATGCGATCATCACATGCATATTCCTGCCCGAGTTCGCTTATATCGTTTTTTAGATGAAGGTTCTGATGTAGAGATTGGTTCAGAACTTGCTCCTAAAGATATTTTGAGGTTTAAAGATACCAAAAAATATAAAGATCGTTTAACTGCCGCTCAAAAAGAAACACATGAAAAAGAAGCGATGGTAGTAATGAAAGGCACATTACTGGGCATTCCAGTCGTTGTTGCCTGCTTTGAATTTGCTTTCATTGGTGGTTCGATGTCGTCTGTGGTTGGTGCTTTATTTACTCGAGCCGCAGAACAGGCAATTGAAGATAAATGCCCATTAATCTGTTTTTCTACCAGTGGTGGTGCCCGAATGCAAGAAGCATTATTTTCATTAATGCAAATGGCAAAAACGAGTGCTATCTTAGCAAAAATGCAAGATGAAGGTTTACCCTATATTTCTGTGATGACCGATCCAACAATGGGTGGTGTATCTGCTAGTCTAGCGATGCTAGGTGATATTAATATTGCTGAACCTAAAGCGTTAATTGGTTTTGCGGGGCCTCGAGTAATTCAACAAACAGTGCGTGAAACACTGCCAGAAGGATTCCAACGTAGCGAGTTCTTATTAGAAAAAGGTGCAATTGATATGATTATTGATCGTCGTGATATGCGCCCTAAAATTGCAGGTCTGTTAGCTAAATTAATGAAACTCCCAGTTCCTTTTGATTCTATCGTTAATGATGAGAATATTTAATTAATCATGCGAACTGAAATTCCTGATGCCATGTCTAATCTTGAAACATGGCTTTCTTATTTGGAACAATTACATCCAACGACCATTGATTTAGGACTTGAGCGTGTTAGAACAGTTGCAGAGCGTCTAGATCTTTTGCAGCCAGCCCCTTATATTTTTACGGTGGCAGGGACTAATGGCAAAGGAACGACTTGCCGCACGCTTGAGATGATATTACTTGCTGCAAATAAGCATGTTGGAGTTTACAGCTCTCCTCATTTAGTGCGTTTTACTGAAAGGGTTAGAATAGATAATCAAGAGTCAAAAGAACAAGACACAGTTGATGCATTTGTTGAAATTGAAAAAGCGAGAGGAAATATTTCCTTAACTTATTTTGAATATGCAACGTTAGCTGCATTATATCAATTTAAACAGGCTCAATTGGATGTAGTTATTCTAGAAGTAGGCTTAGGTGGAAGACTTGATGCCACCAATATTATCGATGCTGATATAGCAATTATTACTACAATCGGTATCGACCATGTAGAATATTTAGGCAATACTCGAGAAAGTATTGGTCGAGAAAAAGCAGGTATTTTTAAACCCAATAGTATTGCTATTGTTGGTGAGCCAGAGATACCATCATCTATTATAGATGTTTCTAAAACGGTGAATTGTCCTATTTATGTAGTTAATAAAGATTGGACATATCAACAAATTGATGATTCATTATGGCAATTCATTTCACCGTTAAAACAGTATGATCAATTGCCTATTCCCAATGTGCCTTTAGCTAATGCTGCTACTGCAATAGCAGCACTAACTTATTCTTCGCTTTCAATTGACCAGAATCAAATAATCGAGGGTCTTAAAAAAACAAATTTAGTTGGAAGATTTCAAACAATACAGACATCACCAATTGTAATTGTTGATGTTGCACATAATCCTCATGCTGCTAACTATTTAGCTAACCAAATTAAGTTATTGGTAAAGAAACAACCTACTATTGGTAAGATTAGGTTTGTCATTGGTATGTTGAAAGATAAAGATATTAAAAGCACTCTATCTTTATTAAATGCTGATCAATGGTATTGTGCTTCACTTTACGGTGAGCGTGGATGTAATGCTGAGGTATTAAAGCAGTATTTGCAAGATAATAAAGTAGAAAATATAACTACGTTTGAATCAGTTGATAATGCATACCAAAAGGCCATGCAAGATTCAAAAGAAGATGATATTATTGTCGTCTGTGGTTCATTTTATACTGTATCTGCCGTTTTAGATAAATTAGGCAAATGTAATCATGGATACTAATCAAGAGAAAACTACTTCAAATAAAATTAGGAATCAACTAGTTGGTTTTGCTACATTATTGCTAACTATTGCTATAATTGCACCTAATATCATTACAGATAAATCTAATTTACATACGCCTACAATTCCTATTTTACAACCAGAAGTAGTAAATGAACAAAATCAAGTGATTACATCACAAAATGAGTCAACTATTAATGGTGGTTCAGGATTTGAACAATCTTATACACCTGATTCTGATCAATATACTAGCCCTTTAGCATCACCTGATAATGATAATAGCGATGCTTCATCTATTTCTGAACAAACAGATAAGCCCTACATGATTCAACTTGGCGCATTGAAAAATAAGAAAAAAATTGAGGAATTAGTGGCATTATTAAGGCTTAACAATTATGACGTTAGAATCATTCCAAGTAATCCAGGACCTAATCAATTAATAAAATTACAGGTCGGTCCTTATGCAAAAAAAGAGCAAGCAGAGCAGTTGCTTAGTAACCTAAACAATTTAACAAAATTAAAAGGTGTTATTGTTACAAATTAAAAATTATTTTACTCTTTAATGAGTACAAACATTAAATAAAAATATTAATATAAAATTGTGAGTTATTATGATGAATTGGGTTGATTATACGATTATTGGTGTGATTATTTTATCTGCACTAATTAGTATTATTAGAGGTTTTGTTAAAGAAGCGTTATCCCTAATAAGTTGGGTTCTGGCTTTTTTTATAGCAAGTCGTTTTTACATGCATATCACTAGTTACTTAACTTATTTTGATAGTGATGTAATTCGTATTGCTGTAGCTATCGCTATTTTATTTATTGCTACACTAATTGTGTGTGCCATTGTTTCTTATATTATTGGGCAATTGGTTCAAAAAACAGGACTATCAGGTACAGATCGCGTATTAGGTATTTGTTTTGGTGTATTAAGGGGTATTTTAGTTGTGGCGGCAGTGCTCTTTTTTGTCGATACTTTCACACCGTTATCCCAATCTCCTGAATGGGAGCAATCGCAGCTAATTCCGCATTTTCATTTTATTATTCGTTGGTTTTTTGATTTTATACAGCAGTCGTCTTCATTTTTAGTTCAATAACTTTGAGGTAATCATTGTATGTGTGGTGTTGTTGGTATTGTAGGATGCAGTACAGTTAATCAATCTATTTATGACGCTTTAACTGTTTTGCAGCATCGAGGACAAGATGCTGCGGGGATTGTAACTATCGACGAGCAAAATCGTTTTCGCTTACGTAAAGCAAATGGTTTAGTTAAAGATGTATTTCAAGAACATCATATGTTGCGTTTACAAGGTAATTTAGGAATAGGGCATATTCGCTATCCCACTGCGGGCAGCTCAAGTCCTTCAGAAGCGCAACCATTTTATGTCAATTCACCTTATGGTATTGCACTTGCACACAATGGTAATTTAACTAATACTGACCAATTAAGAAATAAAGTATTTGAATTAGCAAGACGCCACATTAATACAAGCTCTGATTCAGAAGTATTACTTAATATTTTTGCTAGCGAACTTGATAAATTCCCTACCTATCCATTAACTGCAGAAAATATTTTCACCGCTATCAATCGGGTACATCAAATCATTAAAGGTGCTTATGCATGTGTTGCAATGATTATTGGACATGGATTAGTCGCATTTCGTGACCCATATGGTATTCGTCCTTTGGTGATAGGTAAAAAAGTGCTTGATAATCAAAAGACAGAATATATGGTTGCATCGGAAAGTGTTGCTTTAGATATTCTCGATTTTGAATTTATGCGTGATGTTGAACCAGGTGAAGCTATCTATATTACTCAAGATGGACAACTTTATTCAAAACAATGTGCAAATAATCCTCAATATTATCCATGTATTTTTGAATATGTTTATTTTGCCCGCCCTGACTCATTGATGAATGGTGTTTCAGTATATCAATCCCGTATATTAATGGGACAGAAACTAGGTCAAAAAATTGCTAGAGAATGGAAAGACATTGATATTGATGTAGTAATTCCTATTCCTGAAACATCATGTGATGCCGCGCTTGAAATTGCTAGAATTCTGAATAAACCCTATCGACAAGGATTTGTTAAAAACCGTTATGTTGGACGTACTTTTATCATGCCAGGTCAAGCGGAACGAAAACTTTCAGTAAGAAGAAAGCTAAATGCTAATCGTATTGAATTTGAAGGTAAGAATGTTCTTCTAGTTGATGATTCTATTGTTCGAGGAACGACATCGGAAAAAATACTTGAGATGGTGCGTTCAGTTGGTGCTAAAAAAGTTTATCTCGCTTCGGCAGCGCCTGAAATTAGACATCCTAATGTTTATGGTATTGATATGCCAGTTGCTAGTGAACTTATAGCTTATAACCGCTCTGTTGGTCAAATTGCCAAAGAAATTGGAGCAGATAAATTAATATTTCAAGATCTTTCGGATTTAATTGATTGTATTAAAGAGCAAAATCCTAATATTCATCATCTAGAATGTTCTGTTTTTGATGGAAAATATGTTACTGAAGGAATTGATGATAATTATTTTGATACGCTAGAGCATCACAGAGCTGAAAACAAATCAATCACGCCAGAATCTGAAAATCTTGAAATTTATAATGAAGGTCAATACTAGTCATTTAATTTTCTAAAATATAACCTAAAGTCATAAATAAGCTTGAAGTGAACAGTTCAAGCTTATTTTCATCCCCAAAATTAGCCTTTCTTCTTTACAATTGACATATTGTTGTTTGATTTCTATTACTAAAAAGTAATATAAAATTGATTAATTAATAAAAATAGTAAGTTTTAAACAAAAATATAATTAATTAACTTGTTGATTAATATATCAAAAAACCGTCTTTACAAAAAGATGTCAAAAAAAGTTACAAAATAGTTTTATAAATTACATTTATGTAATAAAATCCTCCTAAACTTAGCTGTTTTGTAAAGAAGTTTTAGTTTTTAGGCGAATAATATTTAGTTTTAAAATCGCATATTAAAAACAACACATTAAATAATAAAAACTTTACTTACAACGTAAATAAATACGATGCATTTGTAAAGTTAGTGAGATATAAGGAATGACTACGGTGAGAAAGAATCTTAGATTAAGAGTTATCTCAGCATTTGTAATAGCTACGTTAAGTTGGAATTATGCTTATGCTATTGATACTCAGCTATCGTCGAATGAGGTTGATAGTAATAAAATCATTGAATTAAAAAATGGTACTAAAGCTCGAGAAATGATTAATAATCAAAAACGCAGTTTGTACCAAATTGCATTATTAAGCAATATTTCAATTTCTGAATTACGAGCTATGAATGCAGGTCGTTTCGATAAAAAAGATATGGTTGAAGTCGATGAACGACTAGTTTTACCTGAAAATTCTCCTTTATTACCTGCAATAAATAATAATAATAAAAAAGATAAATACTCAAATTTACCTTCGCTAGGCTCTGATGATAGTTACGATGTAAAAAAAGACAAAGATGCACTATCAAGCCAAGTTGCTACCACCTTGCAAACTCTTGCAACTCAAGATTGGAAAAATATTACTTCAGCAGATAATGGCGGTATCTCTGGCCATTTGAAAAACAAAGGTAAAGATTATGCTGAAAACTATGTTCGCAATGGTATTCATTCACAAGTAGTCGATCCTCTTCGTAGCGCTGCTCAAAATTTTTTAGGGCGTTTTGGTACTGCTCAATTACAGTTCGATTTAGGCGATAAGGGTGAATTCAATAATATCAATGTTAAATTATTTAGCCCATTGATTGATACTGACAGCACATTGATTTTTAGTCAGTTATCATTCCAAGAATATGAACATAATCGTCATATTGGTAACTTTGGTATTGGTCAACGTTGGGATGTTGCTGATAATACATGGTTATTAGGATATAACGCCTTTCTTGATCATGATTTCCAACGTTCACACAATCGTTTAGGCCTAGGTGCTGAAGCTTGGACTGATTATATGAAGTTCGCAGCTAACTATTATCATCCATTATCTGATTGGAAAGATTCAAGAGACTTTGATGACTATTTAGAACGAGCTGCTAGAGGTTTTGATATTCGCTTTCAGGGCTATTTACCTCAATATCCTCATTTAGGCGGATCACTTATGTATGAACAATACTATGGTGATAAGGTTGCTTTATTTGGTAAGGATAATTTACAAAAAGATCCAAGAGCGATCACAGTCGGATTGGATTATACCCCGGTTCCTTTATTTACCGTTAAAGCTCAACATAAGCGCGGACAGGATAGTAAAAAAGTCACATCTGCTGAATTAACCATGAATTATCGTATTGGTACACCGTTAAAAGATCAGCTAGATCCGGATATGGTTCAAGCGGCTCGTTCTTTAAAAGGCAGTCGATATGATTTAGTTGATCGTAATAACTATATCGTTCTTGAATATAAAGAAAAGAAAATGACTGTTGATTTAGGGTTAGATTCTCTTCAATTACTCGAAGGTACTACTCATGATCTAGTTATAGGTGTTCATAACGCCAAAGGTATATCAAGCTTAGCTTGGTCAGGCAATATGCAAGATATTGATAATGGTGGTGGTTTCTTGTGTTCTGCTGCGGGAGTATGTACTAGCTCTTCATGGTTAACACCTCCTGCTGATGTTAAGAATTGGAAGATTGTTGCACCTAGTTATGTAGATCGAAATGGGAACAGATTGCCAATTAGTACAAATGGCGTTTATAGCCTAGCAGTAACGGTTACTGATAGCAAAGGAAAATCAGCAACATCTAATTCAGTTTCGTTTGAAGTTCTTCCTAATTTAAGTATTCGTAAAATAGGTGTTTGGGCGGTTGATAGCTCAGGAGATCCAGCAACTTCTGTGCAAAATACAGCTGATGGTACAGCTTCAGTAACGCTATTAGCTAGTTTGGTTACCCCTGGAACACCTACTGGAAGTGGAAGCTTTGGGGATGGTTATGATGGTTTTAGTGACCAATCATTGATGTCTAAAGTAGGCAATACATTCAAATCCTCAGTAGTTGATTTATGGACAGCAACCAGTAATGGTACAAAAGTCACTTTGATTGATGGTACTTCTGGTACGGTAAGAAGTTGCCCTACCTCAGAACGTTGTGTCATTGTTAAATCTTTTGAAAAAGTCAAAATGGGTGACAGCATTTCAGCAAATGCTTCTACCGCAGCAGGCACAACAGCTATTGGTGATACTTATACCATCGACGTTGCGTCAAACTTTGATGGAGCAGTTGATTTTTCTATCAAATTAGATGGTTATGGTCAGTCTTTCAACAAAGCTACGGTTAATTTTGGTGGTGGTAGAGCGGGCTACATTAAAGTATATCGTAGTGATGGCACTTTAGTTGCTAGACAAAATGGAAACGTACTTGATTTTGAACCAGGTATTACTGGATGGTATGTAGGTACTGAATATACCGTAAAAGCTTATGTCGATGATACTGAAGCTGTAGAAATTACCAACCCATTTGTTATCTGGTCACTTGTTGGTTCAAATAGCCCGGCGTGTCCTGGAAGTGCAATGACAACATTACCAAGTTATGTTGATAGTCCTAATGGCCCTTGGTTTAATGTAAGTATGGGACCAAATGCACCTTACACTATTAGAACTAATATGACTAGTTATGCAACAACAGGCACAAGTATTCCTGCTGTGGCTGGAGCTCCTACATATTTAGATCTAAACCAGGTAACAGCATCACCAGTAGCATGTGCTGGAGATCAAGGATTTAAATTACAAGTTTCAGTTAATTAAAAAAGTTTTTAATCATCTTCGAATTATCGAAGGTGATTTAAAAGGCAACACCAATAAAAACGGTGTATTTATATAAATATAACATGTTAATTTATTAGAGAAAATAGGAAGTTAAACATGAAAAAATTAGCAATTAAAAAAGTTGCATTAAGTTTGTTTTTAGCAGGTTATGCTGCTAGCAGTGCTTATGCATTAGATCCAGCAATAACTCAAAATTCAATAGTAGGTAATGCACCAGTAATTTGGTCAAAAGGTTCACATAGTGGCGCCCCAGCTGAAAGATCTTTGACTCTTCGTATTTCAAATGATACAACAGGTGCAACATCTCTTGGTCGTAATGAAAAAGCTAAAGTTGGTAATTACATTCATATCTTTTATGACTTAGTAGATGCAGATGGAGATGAAGATTCAACTACTAAAAAGGCTGTAGCAAATACACTTACAGTTTATGCTAAAATCGGCACTGCTACTGCTTGGACTGAAATTACAGATATAACTAAAGATTTTGCAGTCAATGGTCAAGAAGGTCATATTTCTTTCCAAATTACTCCTTCTATGGCGGGTGCTACAAAAATCGGTTTCAAACTTGAAGAAATTACTCCTTATGGTGCTCCAAGAGAAAATCAATGGTTATGGGTAAGTGATATTTGGGATGGTACTACTACTCCAGGTACTGGTGGTTCTAATCCTCCAGATCCAGGTACAGATCCACACGGTCCTGGTGATAAAGATCCTGATGTCCCTGGAGGCCCTATTGAATATCCTGGTTCTACAATGTTAGGTATATTTAAATATACTACTTCAGGTAGTGTAGATTTCGCGCATAACCTTGCTGATAGATCTTCTACTGAAATACCAAAATATGGTGATAAACTAGCGGCTGTTGTTTGGTTGAAAGCAGATTCAACTAGTACTAGCACAACGCCTAACTTCACTACTGGTACTGGAGGAGATACAAACCAATCAGCATCTTACACATTTACATGGAGTCTAGAGGGTGATAATGCTGCTGCACTTCCATCAGATGAAACAGCTCAAAATGCTGCTGATACTCTAACTGCTGTACAACCTGGAGATGCAGATGCTAGCTCAGAGGGTTATAGCGTGCTTAAGTTAGGTGGCACTGGTAGTGTAAAACATAATACAGTATACGGTAGCTTAAATAATGGCGATGGCTATAAAGCAGGTATTCAAGGCTTCAAACTTAAAGTTACTGCAAACTAATCATTATTTAATGAAACTAATTAAAACCACTCAACTGAGTGGTTTTTTTATTTAATATTCCGTATGCACTTCTTATAATTAACTTGTTAAAATAAATTAATGTAAGTTAACTCAGCAAATATAATTATGATAATTCCTTGGCAATCTCTTGATTCAACTACATTAAACAATCTAATAGAATACTTTGTTTTACGTGAAGGGACTGATTATGGTGAGCAAGAAAAATCACTTGAAGATAAAGTGAATGATGTAAAACTACATTTAATTAATGGTTCAGCTGCAATTTTTTGGTCTGAATTACATGAAACAGTAGACATTAAATTTATTAAATAATGATTAAAATCATTTTAGTGAGTATATGATTTATTCTGTAACTTTGTTATAGTGTTACTGTAGTAATTTGAATAGAGAGGAAGGAATAATGATTGGTAAACAGCAATCAGATACAACATTGGAATGGTTTTTATCTCATTGCCATATTCATAAATATCCAGCTAAAAGCACCCTTATTCATCAAGGTGAAAAAGCCGAAACTCTCTATTATATTTTAAAAGGATCTGTAGCGGTATTGATTAAAGATGATGAAGGTAATGAAATGATTTTGTCGTATTTAAACCAAAATCAATTCTTAGGTGAATTAGGTCTTTTTGAAGAAGGTACAGAACGTAGTGCTTGGGTTAAAGCAAAAACAAGTTGTGAAGTGGCCGAAATATCCTATAAAAAATTTAAACAGCTAGTGCAAGTTAACCCAGATATATTAATGCGATTAGCTAGTCAAATGGCAAGCCGGTTACAAGTTACATCAGAAAAAGTCAGTAATCTAGCTTTCTTAGATGTCGCTGGCCGAATTGCACAAACACTATTAAACTTAACTAAACAGCCTGATGCGATGACTCACCCAGATGGTATGCAAATAAAAATAACCCGCCAAGAGATTGGGCAAATTGTCGGCTGTTCACGTGAAACCGTTGGAAGAATTTTAAAAATGCTTGAAGATCAACACCTAATTTCAGCACATGGTAAGACGATAGTTGTTTATGGCACCCGTTGATTTATCGAAATTATCATTAATATGATAGATATATAACGAGATTATACATGACACAATATATTCCCAACCATGTGGCGATTATTATGGATGGTAATGGTCGATGGGCTAAGCAAAGAAATCAATTACGCGCTAAAGGCCATCGAGCTGGTTTAAAAGCGGTGCGTAAAATTGTCACATATGCAGCAAAATTAGATGTAAAAGTGCTTACTTTATATGCTTTTAGTAGTGAAAATTGGAAACGTCCAGCTAATGAAGTTACTGCTTTAATTTCACTGTTTATTTATGCGTTAAATCGCGAAATTAAAAATTTAAATAAAAATAATGTTCGATTAAATATCATTGGTGATATATCAAAATTTAATCAAAATCTTCAAAATCTTATTATTAATGCTCAGCTTTTAACCAAAGATAATACTGGCCTTACCTTGAATATTGCAGCTAATTATGGTGGTCGTTGGGATATTGTTGAATCAGCTAAAAAAATAGCTTCACAAGCTTTAGATGGTAAAATAACGCCACAGGATATCAATGAGGAATATTTTGGCTCGATTATTTGTATGAATGATTTACCTGAAGTTGATTTAGTTATTCGCACCGGTGGCGAATACCGAATTAGTAATTTTTTATTATGGCAATGTGCATACGCAGAATTGTATTTTACTGACACATTGTGGCCTGATTTTAATCAGGCATCATTTGATGAAGCGATAAATATTTTTAACACTAGAGAACGGCGTTTTGGTGGCGTTCTAAATGAGGACCTTTCATGCTAATCCAGCGTATTTTAACTGCCATCGTACTTATTCCCCTTGTTATTATTGCACTATTTTTTGCACCTTTATCGATATTTTCTTATTTAATCATCGCTGTTTGTGCATTAGCAGCATGGGAATGGCGTAATTTTTTAGCAAAAAGAACCGAGAAAACAGTTCTTTTGTTTTTTATTGTTTTTTCAATAGTTTTGCTTTACTTCATCCCCATTGAGTCAACACTAAAAAGTCAGTTATTTGCTTTAATAATTTGCTTATCAGTTATTTGGTGGTTAACCGCTTTGTTATTAGTTGTAGGTTATCCTAACTCAGCAAAATACTGGTCTAAATCATCATTAATTAAGCTGTTGTTTGCTTTTTTTACCTTAGTCCCTTTTTTTATAGGAATGCTTGAATTACGAACTATTAATTACAGTGTTAATAGTTATACTGGGGCTATTTGGTTGCTCTATGTATTTGTGTTAGTATGGGCAACCGATACAGGTGCTTATTTTGCTGGAAGAGCGATTGGTAAACGGAAATTAGCTGTTAAAGTCTCACCAGGAAAGACGGTAGAAGGTTTTATCGGTGGTGTCAGTTTAGCAACTTTAGTTTGTGTGATCGCTTACTTAACTGGTTATTTTAATATTAATTTTACTCAATTTTTATTTAGCTCCCTATTGGCTATTTTGGCTTCGGTATTAGGTGACCTGACTGAAAGCATGTTTAAGCGTGAAGCAGGAATTAAAGATAGTGGAAATCTTATCCCAGGACATGGTGGTATTTTAGATCGTATTGATAGTTTAACGTCGGCAGTTCCTGTATTTGCTGTATTATCTTTGCATTTATTCTAAAGGGTTACTGATTTTGCTTTGGTCACTGTTGTTATTTATTATTACGATCAGTATATTAGTTACAGTTCATGAGTTTGGGCATTTTTTTGTTGCTCGGCTATGTAAAGTGCATGTAGAGTGTTTTTCAATCGGGTTTGGAAAAAAAATATGGTCGCATAGATTTGCAAATGGAACTGAATTAGTTATCGCTATGATTCCACTTGGCGGATATGTTAGAATGCTCGATAGCAAAACGAGTGAATTATCCCCCAATTTAGAAAAACGCGCTTTTGATAAAAAAAGTATTTTGCAACGGGCTGCAATTATTTTTGCAGGGCCATTTGCTAATTTTGTTTTAGCATTAATTATTTATTGGGTTATTTTTTTGACGGGTGTGGTTGATTATCCTGTTAAAATAAAAAGTATTATACCTTCAACACCAGCTGCATCTATAAATATGCCAGCAGATGCAGAGTTAAGAATGATAGATAATGCTAAAATAGACACTTGGAATGATGTAAATGCAGCATTGATTTCTGCTTTAGGTAAAAGCAATATTAATGTTACCTATCGTACTGATATTGAGCAACAAGAAGTTAGTCGGGATGTTAATATTAGTAATTGGTCTTTTGATATTGAAAAGGAATCTGCAATCGCAGCATTTGGATTTATACCTAAACAATTGGAAATTTATCCAATTGTGAGTAAAATTGTACCCGATTCAGCAGCGGCTCAAGCTGGTTTAAAAGTAGGTGATAAAATAATCAGTTATAATGAGCACCTTTATCAAAATTGGAATGATTTTACTGATACTATAAAAAAAGCTGGAATTATAAAACTGAAGGTAAGTAGGAACAATAAAGACGTCGATCTTACACTTGAGCCAAAAAGAAATAGAAATGGGGAAGGTGTTGCAGGTTTCTATCCGACATCTGATGCAGTAATTAAAAAATATGATTTTTTTAATGGATTCGATAAAGCGATGAAACAAACAATGTTAACGACTAAGTTAACGGTTCGCTCTCTTTATCAATTAGTAACAGGAGTGATTGGTCTAAAACATTTATCAGGACCAATTACAATAGCAAAAAGCGCAGGGCAAACAGCAAGTTATGGATTTACCCCTTACTTATATTTTCTAGCCTTTATTAGTATAAGTTTAGGAGTTATCAATCTTGTTCCATTACCTATGTTAGATGGCGGGCAGTTGCTTTTTTTATTTTTTGAGAAAATAAAAGGAAATGCCTTATCAAATAAAGCACAAGAGCGTTTTTTTCGTATCGGATTTGTTTTATTAATGGTAATAATGGGAATTGCACTATTTAATGATATTTTACGATTGTAATGGGATGAGGTTATAAATATATACGATGAAAATAAATAAATTACTTATAGCATCTTTGCTGTTTAGTACCACAGCAGTATATAGTTCCAATGCATTTTGTGTTGATGATTTTGTGGTTAAGGATATCAAGTTTGAAGGTTTGCAGCGAGTCACAATCGGTGCTGCAATGCTTGAAATGCCTGTTCAAGTCGGTGACTATGTGAATGAATCTGATTTAGGCCGCATTATTAAATCACTTTACGCCAGCGGTAATTTCGATGATATTACTGTTTCTCGTGATGGCGACAGATTAATTATTCATGTCCAAGAGCGCCCAACTATAGCAAGTATTACCTTTTCCGGAAATAAATCTGTCAAAGATGACATGTTGAAAAAGAATTTAGATAGTACCGGTATTCGTGAAGGCGATGCATTAGATCGTACAATGCTTTCAGGCATCGAGAAGGGTCTAGAAGATTTTTACTATAGTGTTGGTAAATATAATGCTCAAATCAAAGCGGTCGTAACACCATTATCTCGAAATCGTGTTGATTTAAAATTAGTTATTGCTGAAGGTAAATCTGCTTTAATAGATCAAATAAATATCGTGGGTGCAAAAGCTTTTTCATCTGAAGAGCTTATTTCACGTTTTTCATTACGTGATGAAGTGCCTTGGTGGAATATGCTTGGTGATCGTAAATATCAAAAGCAAAAATTGGCATCGGACTTAGATGAGTTGCAAAGCTTTTATTTAAATCGAGGTTATGCTCGATTTAATATTGAGTCTACACAAGTTAGCTTAACGCCAGATAAAAAAGGGATTTATGTCACTATTAATATTCATGAAGGTGAACAATATAAGTTAGCCGATTTTGATTTTAAAGGTAACTTTGCAGGACATGAAGAGGCAATACAAAAACTAGCCAAAGAAAAGCTTACTGTAGGTGAACTTTATAATGGTAAAAAAATAACGGATATTGAGGATAATATTAAGCGATTGCTGGCTAATTTTGGCTATGCTTATCCTCAAGTAGCTATTCAGCCTGAAATGGATGACTCATCACATACTGTTAAATTAGTAGTATTAGTTGATGTAGGGCAACGTTTTTACGTACGCAATATTAAAATTGTCGGCAATACAATTACAAGTGAGAGTGTGGTTCGTCGTGAACTTCGTCAAATGGAAGGCTCATGGTTAAGTAATGGTTTGGTTGAACTTGGTAAAGAACGTTTAAATCGATTAGGTTTCTTTGAAAGTGTTGAAGCGAATACTGAACGAGTTCCTGGCATTGATGATCAAGTTGATATTATTTATAAAGTAGCTGAACGTAATACGGGTAGTATTAAATTTGGCGTGGGTATTGGCTCAGACAGTGGTATAAGTTTTAATGCTGGAATTTCTCAAGATAACTGGTTAGGAACGGGTAATAGCGTTTCATTTGATATTAATACAACCAGCAGTGATAAAACTGCATCTGTTTCGATTGTTAATCCTTATTTTACTGTTGATGGTGTCAGTTTAGGTGGTAGCGTTTACTACAATACTTATAAAACTGATAGTGATGATGATGAATCTGAGTATTCAAGTAAAACTTGGGGGGCTAATTTAGACTTAGGCTTCCCGATTAGTGAAAATAACTTTGTCCGTTTTGGCACAGAATACGCTAATCATAAATTAACTGATATGAAACCTCAGTATAATATGTGGCGTTATTTTGAATCAATGGGTGAAAATATGAAAGATAAAGATAAGTCTTATTCATATGACACCAATGATTTGTTATTGAACGCCTATTGGACATATAACTCACTAGACCGTGGTTACTTCCCAACAGATGGGTTAAAACTTACCGCCAGTTTGAAAGCGACAGTGCCAGTATTTGACAATAGATTCTATAAAATGGTTAGTGATGCTACTTATTATTATCCAATTGATACCGATCATAAATGGGTATTCTTAGCTCGTGGCCGATTAGGTTATGGTGCTGGATTAGGTGGAAAAGAATTACCGTTCTATGAGAATTTCTATGCAGGTGGCTCAACTGTATTGCGTGGCTTTAAAGCAAATACTGTTGGCCCTAAAGCAGTATATTTTAAAACAGGCGTAGAGGGATGTAGAACCTTAGGCGATACAGCTCAATGTACTAGTTCTAAAGATGCAATAGGTGGTAATGCCTTAGCATTCGGAAGTACGGAGCTAATAGTCCCAACACCATTTGCAAGTGAAAAATATGCAGATAGTATTAGAACATCAGTATTTTTTGATGCAGGAACGGTTTGGGATAGTGAATGGGATCTAAAAGGCAAAAATATTCCTGATTATAGTTCCCCATCTGATATTAGAATGTCTGCTGGTCTTGCTGTTCAATGGATGTCGCCATTAGGACCATTGGTATTTTCTTATGCACAGCCGTTAAAGAAATATCATGGTGATTCAGCTCAGCAATTCCAATTTAATATAGGTTCAACATGGTAATGCCATGTTGTTAATAACTAAAATACACATAGGTGAATAAAGTGAAAAAAATTATATCTGTTGTTGGCATCAGTATTGCTCTACTTTTTACAGGCTTTGCAAACGCTGAAACTAAAATTGGTGTTATCGATATTAAATCTGTAATGGATCGTATGCCAGAACGAGAAGCAATCGGTAAAGAATTGAACCAAAAATTTGAAGCGAGAGCTAAAGCATTAGAAAAAGAACAAAAGCTTGCTGATGCAGCAGCTGCACGTTTAAAGAAAGAAGGGCTAACTTTGTCATCTTCTGAAAAAACTAAATTAAATAAAACTATTGCAGATTTTCAGAATAAAGCCACAGCTTTCTCAAATGAATATCGTGATAGCGAAACAAAAGAAGCTGGTAAATTACTAACCAAAATTCAAGAAGCAGTCAAAACCATCGTTGCTGAAGAAAAATATGATCTTATTTTAAGAGTAGATACGGTTTTATATGCCTCTGACGCTGTAGATATTACTGACAAAGTTTTGGAGAAGGTTAAAAAATAATGTTTGCTTTTCGTTTAGAGCAATTAGCTGACAAGCTTGATGCTACATTATATGGTGATGGTGAATTAACTATCACCGGTGTAGCATCAATGAAAAGTGCCACAGAAGGTCAAATCACTTTTTTGTCGGATAAAAAATTCCAAAACAATTTATTAACTTGTAATGCTTCAGCAGTTGTTATGACAGAAGATAGCCTTAAATATTGGAATGGGGCTGCTTTGATTGTTAAAGATCCTTATCTTACTTATGCAAAATTAGCACAACTTTTAGATACGACACCGTTACCCGCTAAAGGTATCGCACAATCAGCGGTGATTGATCCTACTGCTAAGCTTGGACAAAATGTATCAATTGGTCCAAATGCTGTTATAGAAAGTGGTGTAAATCTTGGTGATAACTGTTGTATTGGTGCTGGCTGTTTTATTGGGAAAGATACTCAAATCGGTGCAGGCACAAAAATATGGTCTAATGTATCTATATACCATAACTGTATTATTGGTGAAAACTGTTTGATCCAATCAGGAACAGTAATAGGTGCAGATGGATTTGGTTATGCAAATGACAAAGGTAAATGGATAAAAATTCCTCAGCTTGGTCGAGTAGTAATTGGTAATAACGTTGAAATCGGCTCATCAACAACAATCGATCGTGGTGCTTTAGATGATACTGTCATCGGTAATGGCGTCATTATTGATAATCAATGTCAAATTGCGCACAACGATATTATTGGTGATCATACTGCTGTCGCTGGTGGTGTTATTATGGCGGGTAGTTTAAAGATTGGACGCCATTGCCTAATTGGTGGTGCGAGTGTTATTAACGGCCATATGGAAATTTGTGATCAAGTAACTGTGACTGGAATGGGTATGGTTATGAGACCAATTACTGAGCCGGGTGTATATTCATCGGGTATTCCATTACAACAAAATAAAGTATGGCGTAAAACAGCTTCATTAGTTTTACATATTGATGAAATGAATAAACGTTTGAAAGCACTTGAGAAGAAGCTATTAAATGTCTCGACGTAGACGATTACGGTCGGTATAATGCTTCCCTATTTTATAAATTTAATTAGCTCAATTAATCAATTTATAATTATGAGCAAATATATTCAATAATTCCGAGGTATAAAGATGCAAGTTTCGGTAGAAACAACAGAAGGTTTAGGCCGTCGTTTATCAATTACAATTAAATCAGAAGATATTACCAAAGCAGTTGATAAAGAACTTATCAATACAGCAAAAAAAGTCCGTATTGATGGTTTCCGTAAAGGAAAAGTACCTTTAAAAATTGTTGAACAACGCTATGGTGCTTCTATTTTACAAGACGCTCTAAGTGATTTGATGCAACGTAATTTCATTGATGCTATTATCCAAGAAAAATTAAATCCAGCTGGTGCGCCAACATATATTCCAACAGAATATAAAAATGGTGAAGATTATACTTTCACTGTTGAATTTGAAGTTTATCCGGAAATTAAAATCAAAGATTTAGATAAAATCGAAGTTGAAAAACCAGTAGCTGAAGTTGTTGATGCTGATGTGGAAACAATGATTGAAACCTTACGTAAACAACAAGGTACTTGGAAAGTTGTTAAAAAGACAGCAAAAGAACAAAATCGTGTCACGCTTGACTTTTTAGGTAAAGTTGATGGTGCTGAATTTGAAGGCGGTAAAGCTGATGATTTTGCACTTGTATTAGGACAAGGTCGAATGATCCCTGGTTTTGAAGATGCAATCATCGGTCACAAAGCTGGAGATGAATTTGATATTAATGTTACATTCCCAGAAGATTATCATGCTGAGAATTTAAAAGGTAAACCAGCAGTATTTTCAGCTTCACTTAAAAAAGTTGAAGAACTTGAGTTACCTGAACTAACTGAAGAAGTAGTGAAAAGATTTGGTATTGCAGATGGCACAGTTGAAAGTTTACGAGCAGAAGTCCGTAAAAATATGCAACGTGAACTTAATGCAACAATTCGTAATAAAATCAAAACACAAGTCATTGATGGTTTAGTAAAAAATAATGATATTGAAGTTCCATCTGCTTTAATTGATCGAGAAATTGATGTCTTACGTCAACAAGCCTTAACTCGTTTTGGTGGTAATGTTAAACAATCAATGGATCTACCTAAAGAGTTATTCGAAGCAGAAGCTAAACGCCGTGTGTTAGTTGGATTATTATTTAGCGAAATCATTGAAAGTAACAAGTTAAAGGCTGACGAAGCAAAAGTACAATCTTTAATTGATGAAATTGCAACTGCTTATGAAGATCCTAAAGAAGTGGTTGATTATTATCGTAAAGATAAGAAAGCAATGGATAATATCCGTTCTGTTGCACTTGAAGATCAAGTAGTTGATTTATTATTAGCTAGCGCAAAAGTGACAGATAAGACTTATTCATTCTCAGAATTAATGAATCAACAAGTTGCTTAAGCAGCTTGTCACTTTATTTAATTAAAATTCATTATAAGCCCAAATAAGGATCAATTGTTTGGGCTATTTTGTTTAATTAGGAGATGAAAATGCCTTTAGAACCATACATGAGTGTGATTCCAATGGTTGTTGAGCAAAGTTCTCGTGGCGAGAGAGCTTATGATATTTACTCACGATTATTAAAAGAAAGAATTATATTTTTAACTGGGCAAGTTGAAGACAATATGGCAAATTTGATTATTGCTCAGATGCTTTTTCTTGAAGCTGAGAATCCTGAAAAAGATATCCATTTATATATCAATTCCCCTGGTGGAGTAGTGACTGCTGGTATGGCTATTTATGACACGATGCAATTTATTAAACCAGATGTGAGTACTATTTGTCTTGGACAAGCATGTTCAATGGGCTCATTACTTTTAACTGCTGGTACTAAAGGTAAACGTTTTTGCCTGCCTAATGCACGCGTCATGATCCACCAACCATTAGGTGGTTTTCAAGGACAAGCGTCAGATATTCAAATTCATGCTCAAGAAATATTACAGGTTAAAAGCCGATTAAATAATATTTTATCAATGCATACTGGTCAGGATATTAGTGTAATTGAAAAAGATACAGATCGTGATAACTTTATGTCAGCCGAGAAAGCAGTTGAATATGGATTAGTTGACGCCATATACAGTAAACGATCTTAATAATAAATAGGTAAAGAAAGTGGATAAAGAAAACTCAGAAAAATTACTCTATTGTACTTTTTGTGGCAAAAGTGAACATGAAGTCCGTAAGCTAATTGCTGGGCCATCATCTATTTATATTTGTAATGAATGTATTGGACTATGTAATGATATTCTAAAAGAAGAAACGAAAAGTTTTCTTTCACATGAAGAATTTATTAGTAAACCATTACCGACACCGCACGAAATACGAGCTCATCTTGATGAATATGTTATTGGTCAGGAGCGGGCTAAAAAAGTATTATCAGTTGCTGTTTATAATCATTATAAACGTTTACGTAGCTATTCTAACCGTAGTGATGTTGAGTTAGGTAAAAGCAATATTTTATTAATTGGTCCTACGGGTAGTGGTAAAACATTATTAGCTGAAACATTAGCGCGTTTTCTTGATGTCCCTTTTGCCATGGCTGACGCAACCACATTGACTGAGGCAGGGTATGTGGGTGAAGATGTTGAAAATATTATTCAGAAATTATTACAAAGTTGTGATTATGATGTAGAAAAAGCGCAACGTGGGATTATTTATGTTGATGAAATTGATAAAATTTCTAGAAAATCAGATAATCCATCTATTACTCGAGATGTTTCTGGTGAAGGTGTTCAGCAAGCTTTATTAAAAATTATTGAAGGTACTGTTGCATCTGTTCCTCCTAAAGGCGGACGTAAGCATCCACAACAAGAATTTTTACAAGTTGATACTTCTAAAATCCTCTTTATTTGTGGGGGCGCATTTAGTGGATTAGATAAAGTTATTGAAAATCGAGTCTCTACCAACACAGGTATTGGTTTTGGTGCTGATGTAAAAAGCACTAAGAATAAAGCGACAGAATCTGAGTTATTAGCTCAGATAGAGGCAGAAGATTTGGTTAAATTTGGTCTTATACCTGAATTTATTGGTCGATTACCTGTTATTGGAACGTTATCAGAACTTGATAAAGATGCTTTAGTTAATATATTAACCGAACCTAAAAATGCTTTAACCAAACAATTTAATGCTTTATTAGAGTTGGATGGTGTAGAACTGGAATTTACTAAAGAAGCTCTAGATGCCATTGCAATTAATGCGATGAAACGTAAAACAGGTGCTCGAGGATTACGTTCAATTGTCGAAAATATACTGTTAGATACAATGTATGACTTACCATCAATGCAAAACGTAAAAAAAGTACTTGTTGAGAAAGATACGGTAAATCATTTGCAATCACCTAAATTGATTTTTCGTGAGGATACAGAACTATCTGCATAATAGATAAGCAATTATCCTATATAAACTGGTAAGTAGCATTTATATAAAAAAATGAAATACGTATGTACATTTATTGTACTACGTATTTAAAACAGGATAAGCTTGAATATCTTAAAATCACCCCAATATAAGACAGATAAGTTTGTACTACCGAGAGAATAAAATGAAGACAAAACAAACTAAACAAATGATTATGCCTATTTTACCATTGCGTGATGTTGTTGTATTTCCACATATGGTGATTCCTCTCTTCGTTGGTCGTAATAAATCAATCCGTTGTTTGGAAAGTGCAATGGAGATGGATAAACAAGTTTTTCTTGTAACACAAAAATATCCTTCACAAGATGAACCTGATGTAGAGGATTTGTATGAAGTCGGTACTATAGCCAATGTTTTACAATTACTTCAGTTACCTGACGGTACAGTTAAAGTTCTGGTTGAGGGTGTCGCGCGAGCTAAAATTGTTGATATTATTGAACGAAAAGATGATGATTTTTTAATTGCAAATATTAAACCGCTAAAAGAAGCTAAGGAAGCTGATAATATTAGTCAAGCGATGATAAGAGTCTTATTATCAAATTTTGATGATTATGCGAAACTTAATAAAAAAGTCACTCAAGAGGTTGTTGATTCAATTCATTTAATTAAAGAATCATCTCAATTAGCAGATTCCATAGCTGCTACCTTATATATAAAAGTTGAACAAAAACAAGAAATTTTAGTTACTGCTGATTTAGAAAAACGTTTCGAGTTGCTTATTTCATTAATGGAATCAGAAATTGACTTGTTGCAAGTTGAAAAAAATATCCGTCAACGCGTCAAACAACAAATGGAAAAAGCGCAAAAGGAATATTATCTAAATGAACAGATTAAAGCTATTCATAAAGAGTTAGGTGATATAGATAACAAACCTGATGAATTTGAAGAGCTAAACTCAAAAATTACTAAAGCAAAAATGCCAAAAGAGGCAAAGGAAAAAACACTATCTGAGCTTAATAAGCTTAAGATGATGCCTGCTATGTCTGCCGAAGCAACTGTTGTTCGCGGATATATTGATTGGATGCTACAAGTTCCTTGGTATAAACGCAGTAAAGTAAAAAAAGATATTAATGCTGCACAAAAAGTTTTAGATAAAGATCATTATGGGCTGGATCGTGTAAAAGACCGAATTTTAGAGTATTTGGCTGTACAAAGTCGAGTAAATAAAGTTAAAGGCCCAATTTTATGCTTAGTCGGGCCTCCAGGCGTTGGTAAAACATCATTAGGTCAATCCATTGCTAAAGCTACGGGAAGACAATATGTTCGTATGGCTTTAGGTGGTGTGCGCGATGAAGCCGAAATACGAGGACACCGAAGAACCTACATTGGTTCAATGCCGGGTAAATTAATTCAGCGCATGGTAAAGGTTGGTGTAAAAAACCCACTATTTTTATTAGATGAAATTGACAAGATGGCTTCTGATATGCGTGGTGATCCTGCATCGGCATTACTAGAAGTTCTGGATCCGGAACAAAATAATGCATTTAATGACCATTATTTAGAAGTTGATTATGATCTATCTGATGTCATGTTTGTAGCGACAGCTAATTCAATGAATATTCCAGCACCACTACTTGATAGAATGGAAGTTATTCGGCTATCTGGTTATACCGAAGATGAAAAATTGAACATTGCTAAACAACATTTAATCGCTAAACAGATTGCTAATAATGGCCTAAAAGCAAATGAAATTGATATTGATGATTCAGCTGTAATTGGCATTATTCGTTATTACACTCGTGAAGCAGGGGTCCGAAGCTTAGAAAGAGAAATTGCTAAAATTTGCCGTAAAGTCGTTAAACAATTGGCTTTAAACAAGCGTTTGCGTAAAGTAAGTGTAACTCAAACTAACTTAAAAGATTACTTGGGTGTACAGCGTTTTGATTATGGTATATCCGAAAGTGAAAACCGGATCGGTCAAGTGAATGGTTTGGCATGGACAGAAGTCGGTGGTGATTTGCTAACCATTGAATCAATGAGTGTTGTAGGTAAAGGAAAATTAACTTATACCGGCTCACTGGGTGACGTTATGCAAGAATCCATTCAAACAGCACTTACGGTTGTTCGTTCGCGCGCTGAAAAATTGGGTATTAATAGCGATTTTTATGAAAAGCGTGACATACATGTGCATGTTCCTGATGGTGCTACACCTAAAGATGGTCCAAGTGCAGGTATTGCAATGTGTACTTCATTAGTATCTACTTTAACGGGTAACCCTGTTCGTGCTGATGTTGCCATGACAGGTGAAATTACGCTACGAGGTGAAGTATTACCAATTGGTGGATTAAAAGAGAAATTATTGGCTGCTCACCGAGGTG
This sequence comes from Gilliamella sp. wkB72, assembly GCF_001693745.1. Lineage (NCBI taxonomy): Bacteria > Pseudomonadati > Pseudomonadota > Gammaproteobacteria > Orbales > Orbaceae > Gilliamella > Gilliamella sp. wkB72. The sequence continues at coordinate 31,850 of NZ_LZEI01000013.1, forward strand.
GTATAAAAACAGCTATAATTCCTATTGATAATGTTAAAGATCTCGAAGAGATTCCAGCAAATGTTAAAGCTGAAATTGATATAAAACCTGTTAAATGGATAGATGACGTATTGACGATTGCATTGCAAAATAATCCATTTGGTATTGAGCCAGTTAAGGGAAAAGTTCAAATAAAGTCGCCAGTTAAAAAATCTGTTAAAAAAATTAAAAACACAGCAAATATTTCAACTCGATTGAACTAAAATAAACATATCAAAAAGCCAACTTAATGTTGGCTTTTTTTTCGACTTTTAATTAGATAATAGCCAATTTTGGCAAATGTGATATACTTGCGAAATTAAAATTCAGGTATATGGAGAATGACAAGCTATGATGGAAAAAATTAGAACAGCTGCAAACAGTCTTGTTGTTAAAATAATTTTTGCTATTATTATTTTATGTTTTATTTTTACTGGTGTTGGATTTTTAGGCTTTGGTGGTGGCGGTAGTACAAATGATGAGCAATTGTACGTTGCTAAAGTCGACGGAGAAGGGATCAGTAAAACTCAATTTGAGTCTCAAGTAAAGCAAGAATTAAATAAAATTACAGGTGGTGATGCTTCGCTTACCAAAATAATCCGAAGAAAAGTGTTATCTCAGCAAATAGATAATTATTTAGCTTATCAATTTTCAAAAAATATTCATGCCACAATCAGTAACGAGCGCGTAAAAAATTTTATTAAAAAGCAGAAAGTTTTCTTTATAGATGGAAAATTTGATAATCAAAATTATTTAAATCTACTTGCTGAAAACGGTTTTACTGCTGAAAGTTATGCAAGCTTATTAAAAACATCGTTACAACAAGAACAAGTTATGGATGCATTAGTCACTTCTAGCTTTGTTTTACCTTCTGAATCTGAAATTTCCTTGTTAAAAAATCAGACAAGAACTATCTATGCTACTAAGATTGATTCTTCAATAGATGATATGAAAGACATTAATATTACCGAAGAAGATGAGAAAAAATATTATGATGAACATAAAAATGATTTTATGAGGAAAGAGCGAGTAAAATTAAAATTTATTTATAATTCAAAAGATGACATCGCTAAAACCATTAACGTTACTGATGATGATGTAAAAAAAGAATATGAACAAAATTTAAAAAAATATACCTACCCAGCAAAAAAAGAGTTTAGTGCTATTTTTGTTACAGACAAAGCGCAAGCTGACAAGATCGTTAAAGAGTTATCTTCAGGCGTAAATTTTCAAAATATAGCTGAAGGTCTAAATCAAAACAATAATAATATTTCAGCTTATGGTAAGAATGGTTCTTTAGGTTGGTTTGTTGATGATGATTCTCTGCCTGAGTTTTTTAAAAAAGCAAACTTGAAAAAAGTTAATCAAATTTCAAATCCAATTCCGACTGATGATGGCTTTATCATAATTAAACTTGATGGTGAGGTACCAGCAAAGGCTATGGATTTTGATTATGCTTCAATTTTAATTTACGAAAATTTAACTAAACAAAAATTACAAAATGGATTTAATGTTGTTGAAGATAAAATGAAAAATGCCTTATCTCAATCACCTAAATCAATTGAAGAGTTATCTGAAAAAACGGGTCTTGAAGTTCAAACAACTGATTGGACAACTTATAAAGATATGTCTACAATCATGATTCATCCTGAAATTAGTGATTTAGTCTTTAGCGAAGAAATGATCGCTAATGGGCAACCGACTCTTAAATTATCAGACTTAATTCCAGTTGAAAGATCTCATGGTAGTTATGATTTTATTATTCAAGTTACTGACTATCACCCAGAGGGGATAGCTCCTTTTGATGAGGTTAAAGAAGACATTAATAAAAAACTATCTAAAGATATCTCCGAGAGTCGTTTTAAAGCTAATGTTGAAAGCCTTTTAAATGAGTTAAATACTACTGGAAATTCAGATAAAGTAAGCTTTAGTAAGAAATATGTTTTGCACAGAGATTCGACAGATTTAGATAAAAAAGTAGTTGATATGGTTTTTAGTTTAGAACCACCAATTTCAGGTGTTAAATCTGATGAGTTTAATGTGGAATATTTAGAAAATAATACTGCTTATATTTTCACCTTAATTAAAGTTGATACGCCTAAGGAGTATCAAGATATTTCACCAGAATTATTACCATTATCTATGTCTGACACTTATCATTATCTTGCAAATGATATTCGTTCTAAAGTGAAGATTGAAATCATGCCTGATGCAAATTTGTGATAAAGATCGAGAAATTTTGGTGATAAATCAAAAAAAGAGAAGCCACTTTGGTGGCTTTTCGCATTTTTATGAATATTAAAATTTAGCAAATTAATTCCATGAGATAGTTATGAAGCAAATTTAGTTGCATAATTATTTTGGAGTTAATTTAAATGAAAATTTTTACACTATTATGCCTTTTATTTTCATCTTTACTTTTTTCAACAGTTAGTTTTGCTGATTCGAAAACAGATGTCACTATAAAAGAAGCGCAAAAAGAAGCGCAAATTGTACAAGTCAATATTAATACAGCAACAGCTGAAGAGCTAAGTAAAGTATTAACTGGCATTGGGATGAGTAAAGCTAAGAAAATTATTGAGTATCGAGAAAAATTTGGTCCTTTTGTCTCTATAGAACAATTAAAAGAAGTTTCTGGTATTGGTCAAGCAACGCTGGATAAAAATATAGGAAAAATCACTTTATAAATATTCTATCTTCTAACAGATAATCTATCTGTTGGAAGATATTTTTTAATTATCAATTGGATCAACGTCAATACTCCATCTTACGTTTGATGCTTCACTCCACTGTTCAGTTATAAGATTGTCTAATATTTGTTGTAATAATTGTCTGTTCGTATGTTGTAACAATAATTGCCAACGATTATAACCCGCTTTTTTAGGTTGACTAGCAGGCATTGGACCAAGTTGCCATAAATTATGGTCATAATTGGACTTTAACCAATCATGGATACGCTGTAAAAATTTTGGTGCCTGTAAATTATTTCGGTCAGCAGCACGAATTAACACTTGATAGCTAAATGGTGGCAGTAAAGTTTGTTGACGTTCAATTAATGTTTGTTTTGCAAATGCCTGATAACCTTCATTTAATAAAGTATTTAATAAAGGGTGGTCTGGATGATAGGTTTGTAGAATCACTTCACCAGCTTTTGTTTCACGACCAGCTCGGCCTGATACTTGAGTATAAATCTGAGCAAATCTTTCAGTTGCTCTGAAATCACTTGAAAATAAGGCTCCATCAACATCAACTATGCCAACTAACGTCACATCAGGAAAGTGATGACCTTTAGCCAAAATTTGTGTGCCGACTAAAATATGAGCTCCACCTTTATGAATATCATTTAAATAGGTATTCAATGCTTCTTTTTTGGTTATCGTGTCGCGATCAATACGGGTAACTTTTATATTTGGGAACAAAATATTAAGCTGTTTTTCAAGTTGCTCTGTACCAAATCCAATTGGTAGTAACTGGGTTGAACCACACTTAGGACACTGTTTTGGTACTTCTCTTGGCGTATCACAATAATGGCAAATCAGTTTATTCTGCTTTTTATGATAAGTATAAGGGCGATCACAACGTGGGCATTCCGCTATCCAACCACAATCATGGCAAATTATTAATGGTGCGAACCCTCTACGGTTAAGAAATAACATCACTTGGTTATTGTTATTTAAATGCGTTTTTATTTTTTCTATAAGTGGTTGAGATAAACCTGAAGCTAAAGCCATGCCGCGAATATCTAAAATAGATTGTTTGGCTAATTGGGCGTTACCCGCTCTTTGAGTAAGCTTGAGATGCTGGTACTTGTGAGTTTGTGCATTATTAATCGATTCAAGAGAAGGCGTTGCAGAACCTAAAACTATAGGTATATTTTCAATTCTAGCTCGGATAATTGCTAGATCTCTAGCATTATAACGCCATCCTTCCTGTTGTTTGTAAGAACTATCATGCTCTTCGTCGATAATAATGATACCTAAATCTTTGAAGGGGGTAAAAAGCGAAGAACGGGTACCAACGACAATGGCATTTTCACCCTCTTTACTTCTTAACCAAACATCTAAACGTTCCTTGTCTGTTAACCCGGAATGTAAAATATCAATCGGAGCATTAAAGCGCTGTTTAAAACGCTTTATTGTTTGAGGTGTTAAACCAATTTCAGGAACTAAAACTAAAGCTTGCTTACCTTGTGATAACACATCTGCAATTATATTTAAATAAACTTCAGTCTTTCCTGAACCAGTTATACCATCAAGCAAAAATACACCAAATTGTTTATTCTGTTTATTAATAGTCTCTATGGCATTAGATTGTTCATCATTTAATTGGATCGATGTTGGGTTGGTCGAGTATTGCCAACAAATATTGTCAGGTTGTTGATAAACTAATTCTATAAGCTGTTTTTTTTGTAATTCTTGATATAAATTTGAACTAAATTGGTTTTCATTTAAACAGTTGTTTCTAAGTGAAGATAATAATAACTTTTGTTTTGGAGCACGTGATAATAAGCTTAAATCAATTTGTTGCCCTAGAGGTGTTAATTGCCACTGTTTTATATCATCCTTGATAGCTTGACGACCTTGCCTTAATAGAACTGGCATGGCATGAAATATGACTTCGCCAATTGGAAAGTGATAATAACTTGTTGCCCAATTCAATAACTGCCAAATTGGTTGAGGAAAGGGGTTTTTGGTATCAATAATTGCGGTAATTGATTTTAAATTTTCGCTATCAAAGGTCGATTGCTGATCAATTTTAATGATTATTCCAATCATTTCCCTTTTACCAAAAGGCACTCTAACCCGCGCACCAATTTCAGCAGGTACTGTTAGTTTGTAATCAAACAGTCGATAAAGGGGTACCGGTAAGGCTACATGGGCAATCAGCATTAACAATCACTATTATTAAAAATTGATATTGTACGCAGATTTTATTTAACTCGCAAAAGTTACATAGAGAATTTAATTATTTTTGAGTTAACTATCTAAAAACTTTATTTATATGATAGTAGTATCCATAAACAAAATTTGTTATCTTGAACGGCAAGTTAAAGCATAATATTTAAAGGTAGTTAAAAATGTCAGCATCATTTTCACACATTAATCAACATGGTGATGCACATATGGTTGATGTTTCTGAAAAAAAGTTAACTTTACGAGAAGCTCGAGCCGAGTCAATAGTATTAATGAATGCTGAAACATTTAACCTAATTATTGAAGGGAAACATCATAAAGGTGATGTTTTTGCAACTGCAAGAATTGCCGGTATTCAAGCGGCTAAACGAACATGGGATTTGATTCCACTTTGTCATCCACTACTTCTAAGTAAAATTGAAGTCAATATTGAACCTGTATTTGAAAATCACAGCATTAGGATTGAAACAATTTGCCGGCTAAGGGGCCAAACAGGTGTCGAAATGGAGGCCTTAGTTGCTGCTTCAGTTGCTGCATTAACGATATATGATATGTGTAAAGCTAATCAAAAAGATATGGTTATTAATCAAGTTCGGTTACTGAATAAAATTGGTGGTAAATCGGGCCAATTTAATGCGGCAGAGCAGTGATACTATGAACAAAATTATTTTTTTTGCACAAATTAGAGAATTAATTGGGGTTGAAAAACTTGAATTATCGTTAGAGCGAATGTCAATCAATCAACTTTTAGATCACCTTAGTTTGCGTGGTGATAAGTGGGTATTAGCTTTAAAAGAAAAAACAGTATTATGTGCAGTTAATCAGACTTTGGTTGACTATGATTATGTCATTCAAAAGGGTGATGAAATTGCTTTTTTCCCTCCAGTTACAGGTGGTTAACAGCGTGAACATTATTCAGGTAGACCAATCTCCCATTGATGTGAATTCATTAATAACTTGGCTATATCAATCGCCTATAGATGGTGCTGTAGTGACTTTTATGGGTAAGGTGCGTAGTTTTGAAAACCAAGTTATAAGTTTAACGTTAGAGCATTATGCTGAAATGACTGAAAAGGTGCTGTGCAATATTATTAATCAAGCCCGAGATAGATGGTCGATTAATCGTGTTGCAATAGTCCATCGTGTCGGTCAAATTTATGCAAATGAAAGTATTGTTTTTGTTGGTGTGAGTGCGGCACACCGCAGTGATGCTTTTGCTTCTGCGGAGTTTATTATGGATGTACTAAAAAATGAGGCTCCATTTTGGAAAAAAGAACAGACTTCTAATGGTGAAAATTGGGTAGAAGCCAAGCAATCCGATATAAAAGCTTTGAAGAAATGGTTTTAATATTAATTTAGTCTATAATAGATTTCATCATCAAAATGTCTTCAGAGGCTCAAAAAAGAGCCTTTTTTGTTAAGCTTATATTAATCTCTTCATATTTATCTTTTTTTGTTAAAAATTTTGAGGAAAGTACTAATTTTAAGTAGAAAAATCGCTATTATTAAAAATTTTTAATCCTATTGCTCGTGGAGCTATATGAAAAAACTCTATTTGTTCGTATTAATAAATATTTTTATCTCATCTATCATTACTATCCGATATTTTTTAGTGCCTGGTTCATCGTTTAGTTGGGATGGAAGCTTTTTTTCTTTATTTGCCGTGTTAGGGCATTTTTTCTCTATTTATATATTACTTTTTATTTTATGTTTTCCGTTTATCTGGGTGAAGAGAACGTTAAGTAATATTTGTTTAGCTGCTTTATTCAGTTTGTTACAGATTATGCTGTATATTGATACTATTGTCTTTCAACAGTATCGATTTCATATCAATGAATCTGTGCTATCAATGGTTTTCTCGGGGCAAGTTGTCGATTTTTCAACGATCACTTATGTTTTGATGTTTTTGTTAATATTAGTATCTTTTGGAGCAGAATATTTAATTCTTTATTTGTTAGATAAAAAATTTAGCCAAAAACGTTCAAGAACATTAATCGTATCGACAGTATTTCTCTTCGGTTGTTTTTTTATTAGTCATTTAATCCATATGGTTGCGTTTTATTACGCCTATTCCCCCATCATGATTGTTAAAGAATATATTCCATTATATCGTCCATTTACCTCGAAAAAGATAATGGGATTGTTTGATAAATCAGGGCAACGTAAGACACTTATAGAAAAGGAGAGCCAACACGCAACTATCTATTATCCTAAAAATGAGCTGATGATTAACCCTCATAATACTACAACACCCAATATTATATTTATTGTTTTAGATTCTTGGCGTTATGATACTTTTAGTCAAGAAATTTCACCCAATACTTACCATTTTGTGAAACAGAATAATGGAATAATTTTTAATAATCATTACTCAACAGGAAATGCAACTCGAACTGGTATTTTTGGACTTTTTTATGGTATCCCCGGCACGTATTGGGATGCTTTTTTAAGAAATAGAATTCCCTCGTTATTCATAACAACATTGCAAAAAGAAAATTATAATATAGGTATATTTACTTCAGCCAAAGTTACTGCGCCAGAATTCGATCGTACGGCATTTTTAACCATTAAAAACTTAAGAATTAGTAGTAAAGATGGATCTGCATCGAGTCGAGATAAACAGTTAACTGATGATTGGCTAAATTGGTATAAGACTAGAGATACATCTAAACCAAGTTTTTCATTTTTATTTTTTGATGCACCACATGCTTATGATTTTCCCAATTATTTTGAAGTTAAATTCAACCCAATTGGCGAGCTAAATTATATGGCATTAAGCAATGATACAGATCCTGTTCCCATTTTTAATCGTTATAAACAAAGTGTCTACTATGATGATTATTTACTTCAAAAGGTCTATGATGAACTTAAGCAATCAGGCTCGCTAGATAATACGTTAATCTTTATAACAGGTGACCATTCACAAGAAATGAATGACAATAAACTGGGTTTTTGGGGACATAATGGTAACTATACTGATGCTCAAACTAAAGTACCTTTTATCATTGTTGGGGCAAAAGATCTTAAATATATCACAGATAATATAAATAAATTCACCAGTCATGAAGATGTCGTTCCAACAATAATGCGACATTATTTGCATGTGGAAAATGATATTTCAGATTATTCGACAGGTTATGATTTATTTAGCCCAATAATCGATCGAGATTGGCTATTAATGTCAAATTATAGTTCTTATGCCGTTCGGACTAGAGACAACATCTATTTTGTTAATCGTCTTGGTATAAGCCACTATTTTGATTGTCATAATAATCAGGTCGATAAAACACCTGATTATAAAACAATCCAAGCGGCAATGAATGATATGCGTTATTTTTTCCAGACACAAAAATAAAAAAATCCACCGTAAGGTGGATTTTTATTATCGAACATCAGCACAGTTTAGACAGTAAATATAACGGTTTTGTGAATCTTGGAACTTATCCCATAGTGAAACTTGTTGCTTAATTTGTTTTACTTCTGGGATATGCTCAAAAAATACCTCTGCTGTTGATTTTGGCATCATAGCAAACATATCTGAGTAAAGTGCATTGAACCAACTGCCTTCAGGCTTTTGCCAATCTATTTTATAATTAGAAATATTGGCTAATGTTGCAGCCATATCAACCGCATCGTCAAAATCCCCTAACTTATCCACTAAGCCATTTTTACTTCCTTCGGAGCCGAGCCAAACTTGCCCTTGAGCTATATGATCTACTTGTTCTGAGGTCATATTACGAGCTTTTGCTACTAAAGAGATGAAATTAAAGTAACCATTATCAATATTCATTTGAATAAATTGATTCATTTCATCGGATAAATTTTGAGTTAAGCTGTTATTTGCCAATGGTGAGGTTGAAACCCCATCGTTATAAACACCAATATGAGAAAGTGAATTTTCAAAAGTTGGTACAATGCCAAAAATACCTATAGAACCTGTAATCGTATTCGGACTAGCGACAATATAATCAGAAGCTGTTGATATCCAGTATCCTCCGGAAGCAGCCATTCCGCCCATAGAAACAACAACCGGGATTTGGTAACGACGTAAAGTTTCTAGTTCACTGCGAATTGCTTCTGAAGCTTCGACACTTCCTCCTGGACTATTTACTCTGAGTACGACAGCCTGTATGTTATTACTTTGTAATTTATTACGAATATCTCTTAATTGTTTAACAATATCTTGGCTACCAGCTACATTACTGCTATTTGCGCCGTTAGTAATAGTTCCATTCACAAAAATGACAGCTATTTTTGGTTCTTTGTTTGATTCTTCAGCATTTTCCTTAAGTCTATAATCATAGATACTGACTTTTTGTTTTATTTTATGTTCAAGTTCAAAATCAAATTCATCACTTATCGCATCAATTAAACCGTTTGCTAAAGCGTATTGGGCCATATTACCATTAACAGATTTTAGTTCTGATAACATTTTATCGGCTGAAGGAACTAGTTGTGTAGGTGCTTTTTTGCGTTCTGCAGAAATGTCATTAAGGTAGTTATTCCACATTAAATTTAACCAACGAGAAGTGTTACTTCTTGCTTCTTCTGACATATTATCTCTGATAAATGGCTCAATAGCTGATTTATAAGTTCCTACACGGAAAACATGAGTATTAATCTTTAAGTTGTCTAATAATGTTTTGTAGTACAAATTATTGGCGGATAATCCAAAAACATTAACTGCACCTAATGGGGTTAAATAGATTTTATTAGCATAACTCGCTAAATAATATTGGCTTTGATTGAAGCTTGAACCAATAGCGTAAATAGGCTTATTTGCCTCTTTGAATCTGTTTAAATATTTACCAATATATTGCAAAGAACTCAAGTCTGCTCCGACAAAGTTATCCAATTTTAGGACTATGCTATTTATATTAGGATCTGATGTAGCTTGTGATATTTTTTGCACTAAATCGAATAAACTATTTTCACGTGATAGATTTACTCTTTTACCATATAATTTATTTTGTATTTCATACAATTCATCACTATAAAGTGAATTGTCGACAATAACGCCTTCAAGATTTATAACTAATGTGCCATATTGAGGAATGATGTCTTGCTTTTGTGATTCTTTAAAAAATGCAATACCACTCAAGATCAATAGGATTATGATTAAGAAAATTAGGTTAAGAAATATTTCTCTAATTAAATTGATACCTTTCCAAATTGATTTTATAACAGTTAGTACAGACATAATAAAATAACCCTTTAATTATTCTTTTATTTTTAATTTTTCATGTTTTTCTTTTTGAAATATTTTTTATCTTCAAATCGTAAACATGTTAATTTGCCACCCCAACAGCACCCTGTATCAAGTGCGTAAATATTTTCAGGTGTTCCTTTTCCATTCAATGCTGCCCAATGACCAAAAGCAATACTATATTCTGGCGGAATTTTACTTGGTAATGAAAACCATGGTTTAAGTTTCGATGGGGCCTCATCTGGTTGATCTTTACAATAAAAATCAAGCCGTCCATCTTCGTAACAGTAACGCATTCTTGTTAAAGCATTAGCAATAAAGCGTAATCGATCTAACCCTTGTAATTCATATGACCATTCATCAGGAAAGTTACCATACATTTTGTCAAGAAAGAGGGGATATGAGTCACTACTTAAAACCTGATGAAGATCATTAGCACATTTTTTCAATGTTTCAAGATCCCATTGTGGAGATATTCCGGCATGAGTCATAATAAGTTTTAATTTTTCATCTATTTGAATTAATGGTTGTTTACGCAACCAATTCATTAGTTCATCGAAATCATCAGCGTGGATGAGTTCGTCAAGATTATCCTTCTTTTTTGATGGTGTAACATTGGCGTAAATTGAGAGTAAATGTAAGTCGTGGTTACCTAAAACTAATCTTATTTGTTCGCTGTTTTGTTTTACAAATCTAAGAACTTCAAGTGATTTTGGTCCTCTAGCAACTAAATCTCCAGTAAGCCATAAGGTATCTGATGATGAAAAATCAGCTTTCTCTAATAGTCGCATAAACTCATCATAACAGCCGTGAATATCACCAATTATTAGATTTGCCATAAGGTTATTTCCAAGCGTTTGCTAATAGACAATATTGTTGTACTGTCAAATTTTCCGCACGTAAATTCGGGTCAATACCTAATTCAGCTATTTGCTCACTGTTAAATAAATTACTTAAGCTATTACGAATTGTTTTACGTCTTTGGTTAAAAGCTTCGGTAGTAATACGTGATAGTACTTTAATATCATTAACTAAATAGGGCTTTTCTTTGTAAGGTATTAGTTTAACTACAGCTGAATCAACTTTAGGTGCTGGTTTAAAGGCTGTAGGTGGTACTTCTAAAACAGGGATGATTTGGCAGTAGTATTGTGCCATAACACTCAATCGACCATAACTTTTGCTGTTAGGTGCAGCAACTAAACGAGTAACAACCTCTTTTTGCAGCATAAAATGCATATCAGTAATGATTGGTGCATATTCGAATAAGTGAAACATCAATGGTGTCGAAATATTATAAGGTAAATTACCAAAAACTCTCAGAGGTTGACCTAATGTATCGGACAATTTGTTGAAATCAAAATTTAGTGCGTCTTGTTCAATCACACTGATTTTATTTTGTAAAAAAGGATTTTCAACTAATCGGCTAGCTAAATCTCTATCAATCTCAATAACAGTTAAATGATCTACCAATTTACTTACAGGTACTGTCAATGCGGCAAGCCCTGGTCCTATTTCAACTAGTGCTTCTTCTTTCTTAGGTTGTATGGCTGCCACAATACTTTCAATAATATAATTATCATGTAGAAAGTTTTGACCAAATCGTTTACGGGCAAAATGACCTTGATGAACACGATTATTCATTCTTACCTTCACCTGTAATTTTGATATATGCATCACCTTTTAACTCTTGAATCCAAACTTGTGCTTCTTCAGCAAATTTTCTATTGAAAATCATACGATAAGCTTGATCTTTTTTAACTAAGTTTGTACCGTCAGTTTGTCTGGTATCAATTAGTTGGATTATATGCCAACCATAAGATGATTTTATTGGTTGACTGATTTCACCCTTTTTCAATTGTGATAATGCAGTCCTGAAACCTTCATCATAAACTTCTGGCCTATTCCATCCTAAATTACCACCACTATCTTTTGAACCTGTGTCTTCTGAGTTAGCTTTTGCTGCTGCAGCAAAAGTTGTTGCTCCGCTGGTAATGGCTTTGCGAATGTTAATTAATTTTTGTTTAGCCACCTGATCGGTAACTAATACGTTGGTTTTAATTAAAATATGACGAGCATTAACTTCTTGAAGTGTAATTTTTTGTGGTGTTTCAGAACGGTTATCGTCAACTTTTAATATGTGAATCCCAACTCCAGAGCGAATTGGTCCTATAATACTTCCTTTTGGCGCTCGAATTAGTCGTTCCTCAAAAATAGTAGGTAACTCATTTAACTTTTTCCAGCCCATTGATCCACCTTTTAAAGCAAGATCATCATTTGAGTATGACGCGGCTAATTTAGCAAAATTTTCCCCTTTTTTTGCTCGATTGATGATGTCCATCGCTTTATTGGTAGCACTATCAACTTGTTGTTTAGACGCTTTTTCTGGAATAGTAATTAGAATATGACTAATTTTAACATCAATATTGTTAGTTGGTTGGTTAGCTATTGTTTTGGTTAAATGTTCTACTTCTCTGTTAGAGACTTTGATTCTAGGTCGAACTTCATGCAGGCGTGCTTGTTCTATTAGCATATCAGTATGAATACGATCACGATAAGTGCTATAGCTCATGCCCATAGTTGATAATCTGCTTCTTAGTTGATCTATTGTCATACCATTTTCAGCTGCTATTCTATCGATTGCGGCGGTAACTTCATCATCACTAATAGTAATTTTTGCTTTTGCCGCTCTTTGTAAAATTAATTTTTCAACAACAAGGCGATCAATAATTTGTTTTCTAAGTATTTTATCATTAGGTAAAGATTTAGGATCGGCGCTCGCTTTAATCGTTTTGAGCATGTCACTAACATCACTTTCTAAAATGACGTTGTTATTCACAACAGCTGCAACCTGTTCAACCACTTTTGGAGCAGCATTTGCTGAAAAAGGTGTAAAGAGTACTAAATTAACACTCAAGTTTAATGCAATAAAAAGTTTTAATAATTTCATATTTACTCAACTCATTATGTTGTTGCGGTATTAAATTTACCACAATAAATTTATTAGTATGTTTATTCAAATGTTGTTGTATAAGGTAATTTACCAAAGTTTAACATTTTGGCTTGCGTGTCACGATTACTTCCTAAACCTTTAAGTTCAAAGTTAATTGACAGTTTGTTTTTGTATTTACTTATATGTTCTGTGTTATCCCAGTCGGTTAATTTGCGTCCATATTGTACGGTTACTCCCCAACAGCAATCGCTATAATTTACCCCAATAAAACTGTCTGAAATCTGTTTTTGCTTAATATCATAATAATAAGATCCCACAGCACTCACTTTTTCAGATAGTGGCCAACTAACCATAATGCCGGCTTGAGAAAGATCTTGTTTGTAACCTTTATATGCGGAATACTTATACCTGTCATCTACAGTGTCAATATAGTTACGATTGGCATAACGATAAGATAATTGAATTAATTTGTCACCCGATGGTCGATATTCAAACGTTGTATTGGCTAGCGAAATAGTATCGATACGGGTGTCGTATTGAATCCCGCTTCGGAAAATAATATCGTCACTAATTCGCCAGAAATTATCTGTTGCCCAAGTGACACTACCCGTATCAGAATTTTTATCTAATTCATTATTGTGATCACCGGTTTTAGATTTTGTAAAATAGGTAATTTGCCCTAAGGACATATTAAATTTTTCAACTTTGTTACTATCATAAAAACGTGTAGTTACACCCGTTGAAAGTTTATTTGTTGATGCAATACGGTCTAAACCACTATATGTTTGATCTCTAAATAAACCAATATAATCAGCTTGTAAGAGTGTGGAATCGTAATTTCCAATATTTGATTGGTTACGATAAGGGTTATAAGTATATTTCACTCTAGGTTCGAGTGTTTGGCTATACCCATCGATTAGATCAAAGTCTCTTTCAAAAATTACTTTACCATCAATACTAAATTTCGGTATAAAACGATTTACAGTGCGATCTAACTTTATCCCTTCTTTTATGTGTTCAAGATTATTATTATATTTAAATATGTTTTTCTGGTTGTAATGAGTTGCCATAAAACCAGTTTCTGCAGATAAATTTGCCCAAGAATTTGTAACTGTATAATTGATAGTTGGTTCTATATGGACTCGCCAAGCTTCGGGTTCATTATCTGTTGAATTTATAAAATGAGAAAGTTGTGAAAAAGTCTTAAATTTTAATGGTCCCAGCTCGTAGTTATAATAGTTGATATCTAATTGAGGCTGAGTTTGGTAAAGAATATCATAGTGGAATGGTTGGAAGTGTTTGTAACCTAAAGCAACATCCCAATTTTCATCATTGTATGCTAATTTATAAAACTGAGTCAGATATCCAGCTGTTTGAGACGCATATTTAGAACTGAGATCTGTTAAATATTGATTGTCACTGACTCGAGTCGTATCAGCTATAAAACGCCAATTGTAGTTAATTAATTCGTCGTTTTTCCAATAGAATAACCATCGATTACGATTGTTATCGTATCTGTTACCATTTGTTGATTTTTTTCTATCGTCACTGTATTGATTATCATGCTGTAACCAGTCAAAAGCGAAAGTCCCTAATCCTAATTGATTTAAGTAGCGAAACTCAGTTTGTAACTGTACACCACGATGTTGTAGTATTCGCGGTGTTATAGTCGCATCATAATTTGGTGCAATATTCCAATAATACGGTAATGAAAAATCGATACCATCAACACTATCGTAACCAAAATTAGGAATTAACAACCCTGATCGTCTTTTATTGCCTGTAGGCAATTGTAAATAAGGTGAGTAAAGAACAGGTACTTTCTCTATTCTAAATACCGCATTCCAAACTTCTAACAACTGTTCTTCATTATCGTGAATAATTGTTGAACCTGTAATATTCCAAGCACTATCTCCTACAGGACAGGAGGTAAAACTACCATTTTTAAGAATTACATAGCGATTCTTATCAAGTTTGATCTCATCGGCTTCACCTCGTCCAAGTCTATTAACTAATTGATACTCACTTGGATTCATATTGGCATCATTGTTGTTTAGATTCATCGATGCGTGGTTACCTTTGGTTTGTATCATATTATCTTGATAAGTGATATCACCATCGAGTGTAACCATCCGATTATTTGCATCTTTTGAGTCAATCGTCACTTTATCAGCTAAAACTGTACGATTGCCTTGCTCTACATAAACACGACCTTTGTAAATAGCTAAATTAGGATAAAGTCCTTCAAACTCATCTGCCTCTGCATTAATAGGTAATGTATTTATATCTCCATTAACAATTGGTCGCTCAAATTTAGGTACACCAACAAGACACTGCGGATTAGTAGTGTCATTTTGGGGTAAATCTATTGCATAACTGCTATAATTGTACAAAGAAAATGTTACAGCTATAGCAATACGAGAAAGCGATAATTTTTTCATTAATGATTAGAATATGATTATGATTATTTTAATTGAAACATTATAGCGGTTATTTATAAAAGTGCGAATGAAAATTAACGTTTAGTCCGTCGTTTATTCGTTTTACCAAGTTGTCTTACCATGGCTATTTTCTTTTCAGTCGATACTTGTTGAAATTCATCCCACCACTTAGCTAAATCTAAAAGCTCACCTTTTTCGATTGAAGCTCGCATTTCTAATAAATCATAAGCTGCTCGGAACTTCTGATGCTCTAAAATGACAAATGCACGCTTTCCTTCTCGTTTTTTCATTCTTAATTGTAATCGCCACATATCACCCATAACCGCTGTAAAACGTCTTGGTATAGCGATAATACGGCATTGCTCATTTAGTACATCATTAATTGCCATAGAAAAAGAATCGTAATATTGCAAACCGCTCTCAATGCAGTTTAATTGAGTTTGTTCTATAATTGGATACCAAAAAAATGCTGCATATAAAAAAGCAGGGTTAATGCGTTGCTCATTTGCTATACGGTAATCAGTATTTTTTAACACTTGAGCAATCATTTTTTCCATATTTCCTTCATGGTCATGTGTAAATAAACGTTCAACCACTGGAAACAATTGTTTAAATAAATGATACTGCTTTAATAATATATAAGTATCGTAACCATATCCTGATTGTAGTAATTTCAACGATTCATCAAAAAGACGGGCTGAAGGAATATTATTTAATAATGGAGCCAGTTTTTTTATTGGTTCAGCAGTAGCTGGGTCAATTTTCATGTTAAGTTTTGCTGCAAAACGGATTGTCCTTAACATTCTGACTGGATCTTCACGATATCTTGTTTGTGGATCACCAATTAATCGAATAATGCCATTTTGTAAATCTTTTAGTCCACCACAATAATCACGAATTGTATAATCTTTGACGCTATAATAAAGCGCATTCATTGTGAAATCACGACGAACGGCATCTTGCTCTATCGTTCCATAGACATTATCTCGTAATAACATACCTGCTTGTGATCGTTTTGATATGTTCTTTTGTTCACTCTGATCATCATGATCACCTCGGAACGTTGCAACCTCAATTATCTCTTTTCCAAACATAATATGAGCTAAACGAAAGCGTTTACCTATCAAGCGGCAATTTCGAAAAATCTTTTGAATTTGTTCTGGTGTAGCATTTGTCGCAATATCGAAATCTTTAGGTTTTTTACCTAATAGAAGGTCGCGAATACAACCACCTACGAGATAGGCTTCATATCCTTGTTTATTCAATCGATAAAGTACTTTCAACGCATTTTCGCTTATATTCTTACGAGAAATATTATGCTCATTACGTGAGATGGAAATATAATGCGACTCTTGTCGCTCTTTGTGATGGAACATTTTACGATAAAAGCGAGAAACTTGTTTAAAAATAGCGCACCTCGAATTAATAATGGTCTATACTGAAATATAGCGCGCGATTATATCGCAATTAAATCTAACTTTCCATTTTTCTTGAAATAGTTATACCAAGTAAAATAAAGGAAATTTCTTCATATTAATTAAATATTTTATTTGATTTTTTGAACATAATTATCAACAATAGTAATTTATATAGTACAATTAGTTAGATTATTTTTTAACTTTATAAAAATTAATTCAAAATAGATTATCTTATTTATTTTATTAATGACTAATTGATTTAATTAAACTTATACTCTTTTAAAAAAAGATTTTTGATAAAAATAATTATTAATTTGGTTTACAATTAAGAGTATAAAAATATTAACTGATAACTTATTGGGGACTCTATGAATATTCGAGATTTGGAATATTTTGTATCATTAGCTGAATTCCGGCATTTTCGTAAAGCAGCTGATGCTTGTAATGTTAGTCAACCAACACTAAGTGGTCAAATCAGAAAACTTGAAGACGAATTAGGCGTAATGTTACTTGAACGTACTAGTCGTAAAGTATTATTTACTCAAACTGGCATGATGCTTGTTGAGCAAGCTAAAGAAATTTTACGTAATATACAGATTTTAAAAGAGATGGCTAGTCGTCAAGGGGAAGAGATGGCGGGTCCTATGCATATTGGATTAATTCCGACTATCGCTCCATATTTATTACCACATGTGATTACCGTATTACATGAATCCTTTCCTCAACTAGAACTTTATTTACATGAAGCGCAAACTGCCAATATTGTTGCTCAACTTGAAAGTGGAAAATTGGATTGTGCTATTATCGCTCAAGTAAAAGAAACCGCACAATTTATTGAACTACCTTTATTCAATGAACCTATGTTTTTAGCCGTTCCTGCAAATGATGAATTAGCTAGTAAACAGACAGCTAAGCTTTCTAGTCTGAAAGGGAAGAAATTTTTAATGTTGGAGGATGGTCATTGTCTACGCGAACATGCTATGGGGTATTGTTTTCAGGTAGGAATTGATGAAGATAAACAATTTAAAGCGACGAGTTTAGAAACATTGCGTAGTATGATATCAGCAGGACGTGGAATTACTTTATTTCCAGAGTTAGCTGCTCCAAATGAACGTACTCGTGATAATATTTGCTATATTCCATGTACTGATCCTGTCCCAACAAGAAGCATCGCTTTAATTTATCGACCTGGTTCTCCATTACGTTCTCGTTATGAAACTATCGCTAAAACTATTCGTGACCATATGCCAAAAGTCTTTGCTGAAAAAGAACGACTGTTAGGCCAGAAATAATTTATATTTCTTATAGCGCAGAATTTAAAAAATGAAAAATGTTAAAACCTGTGGAGTTAGAGCGCAGCAAAAGGAGAGAACTCGTCGAAGTTTAATTGATGCTGCGTTTCATCAACTCAACGCGGAACAAGGTTTTGCAAGTTTAAGTCTGCGCGAAGTTTCCCGTGAGGCAGGTATAGCTGCTACATCATTTTATCGCCATTTTCGTGATATGGATGAGTTAGGTTTAGCGATGGTTGATGAGAGCGGTTTAACTCTTCGTCAATTATTGCGCCAAGCTCGAAAACGTATTGAAAAGGGGGGGAGTGTTCTTCGAACTTCGGTAACCACCTTTATTGAATTTATTGATAAAAACCCTAAAGTATTTTTATTGTTGCTCAGAGAAAAAGCCGGGACTTCTTCAGCATTCAGATCGGCAATTGCACGCGAAATTCAGCACTTTATTGTGGAGCTTGTTGATTATTTAGACAATGCCAACCAAATGCCACATCATTATAATGAAGCTCAAGCCGAAGCAATGGTGACTATCGCATTTAATGCTGGCGCGGAAGCAATTGATTTCGACATAGTACAACGCCAAGAACTAATTGAAGATCTTATATTTCAACTTCGTATGGTTTCTCGTGGCGCTTATTACCTTTATCATAAAGAAAAAATCAAAAATAATAATGAATAATTATTGTAAGTTGAAATCGTTATTTTAACTCACTATTATCAAAACCTATCTTATTGATTAATATTATTTATATGATGCAGTTATATAGGGAATAAGTTAATGACTAAAGTGTACTATCTGTTTTTTTTCATATATTCAATTTCATTTTTTTGTTATGCAGATTCAAATGTTGAATTTAGGGAAATCCATTATGGAGAAGAAGATGGTAGACCTCTTAACATTGCAATATGGTATCCAACTACTAATCAACAGAAAACAGTATTTATAGGCGATAATGTTGTTTTTTATGGTTCTGAAGTTGTCCCTAACGCAATACCTATCAATGATTCCAGAAAACTTCCGTTAATCGTTGTTTCTCATGGTTACGGTGGTAGCTGGCAAAATTTAAGTTGGCTTGCCTATGAACTTGCAGGTAAGGGATATATTATTGCTGCGCCAAATCATCCAGGAACAACTTTTTTTAATAAAGATATTAATCAATCAAGAAAATTATGGCTACGTCCTGAAGACCTAAGTAAAACTATTGATATTTTAAAAGAAGATAAGCTATTGGCTAACCATATTGATATGAATAAAATATCAGCCATTGGGCATTCCCTTGGCGGTTGGACCGTAATAGCGCTTGCTGGTGCAAGATTTGATATTGATCTATTTAAAGAAGATTGTACTGAAAATTCACAATTGAAAGCTTGCCAATTAGTAAATGAACTAGGTCTTGATAACCCAAAATTAACTCAAAGTATGTTAGATTCAAGAATAAAATCATTTATCTCTTTAGATGCAGGGTTAGTCAGAGGTTTTACTCCCGAAAGTCTGAAAAATATTAATATTCCCTCTTTGATTATTGGAGCTGGTGTTGATGTTGGTGATATGAATGTAGAACTTGAATCAGGCTATTTAAGACGGTTTCTTTTAAAATCATTATCTACTTATACTGTTATACCAGATGCGATGCATTTTAGTTTTATACAAGTTTGTAAACCACAGGCGATAGAAATATTAGAGCAAGAAGCTAAAGGCGAAAGTATCATTTGTAAAGATGGCGGGGAACGAACCAGAACCGAAATTCATGATGAAATAATTAATCAAATTACTACTTTTTTAGATCAAAAAAATTTAAACCCTTAACATCTTATAAAAATACTGCGGCTAAAGCCGCAGTAATATTTTGTATCTACTAAAGACTAATCGTCATTAAAGATTTTGTAAAACTTTTTCAACACTATCTTTGGCATCACCAAATAGCATATAACTATTTTCTTTAAAGAATAGTGGATTTTGAACGCCTGCATATCCGGTATTCATTGAGCGTTTGGATATAATAACCGTTTTTGCTTTCCAAACTTCAAGAACAGGCATACCTGCGATAGGGCTGTTTGGATCTTCTTCCGCTGCCGGGTTAACTGTATCATTTGCACCAATTACCCAAACAACATCTGTATCAGGGAAGTCATCATTGATTTCATCCATTTCTAATACAATATCGTAAGGTACTTTTGCTTCGGCTAATAATACATTCATATGACCAGGTAAACGCCCTGCAACTGGGTGAATACCAAAACGGACTTCTATACCCATACCACGAAGCTTTTCAGTAATATTGCTTACAGCACCTTGTGCTTGAGCAACAGCCATACCATAACCTGGTACGATAATAACTGAACGTGCTTCTTTTAATGTTTGAGCAACTTCTGCTGGCTGCATTTCACGGTATTCACCTTGTTCTTCTTCTGAAGAGCTTGATGCGCTACCATCGCTACCAAAACCACCGGCAATGACGCTGATGAATGAGCGATTCATTGCTTTACACATGATGTAAGAAAGAATTGCCCCTGAAGAACCAACTAAAGCACCGGTTACAATAAGTAAATCATTACCTAACATAAATCCTGCTGCAGCTGCTGCCCATCCAGAATATGAGTTAAGCATTGAAATAACTACTGGCATGTCTGCACCACCAATTGATGCCACAAGATGGAAGCCAAATACTAATGCGATGATAGTCATAACAAGTAGACTAACAAGTGCGCCTGCGCCACTTTTCACACCAATAAAAGTAAACATCAAAATTACTGAAACAACGATTGCCGCTAAGTTCCAGTAGTGTTTATAAGGAATAGAAAGTGGTTTAGAGCTAATGCGTCCATTTAGTTTTCCAAATGCAACGACTGAGCCAGAAAAAGTAACTGCACCAATAAAGATACCAATAAAAATTTCTACTAAATGTACAGTAAGTTCACTGCCAGTGAAAACCATAATATTAGAATCTAAGAAGCTATTGAAACCAACGAGAACTGCGGCCATACCAACGAAACTGTGGAGTAGTGCAACAAGCTCTGGCATTTGTGTCATTTCTACTTTTTTAGCAAGATAAAGACCAATAGCTGCACCAATGACCATAGCAATAATGATCCAGTGTAGTCCGCCTTTAATACTTGCAATAGCAGCAATAAGTGCAATTACCATACCAACCATGCCATAAATGTTTCCAGATTTGGCTGATTCTTGATTTGATAGTCCTCGTAAACTAAATATAAAAAGTAATGCAGCAAGAACATAGGCTGCTTGAATTATTCCATGACTAAACATTATCAATAATCTCCTTTACTTGCCACGTTGAAACATTTTTAGCATTCTTTGTGTAACAAAAAATCCACCAAAAATATTGATACTAGCAATTAAAATAGCAACAAAGGCAATTGCCGTAGTTAAGCCATTATCATCACCGACTTGCAGTATTGCACCTACTAATATGATACCAGAGATAGCATTAGTAACTGACATTAATGGTGTATGTAATGAATGAGTTACATTCCATACTACGTAATACCCTACTACACAAGACAAAGCAAATACAGTGAAGTGTCCTAAAAAGGTTTCAGGAACCACATTAGCTAACCAGAAATAAGCAATAATCAATAAAGCTAAAATGCCAAATTTTTTTGCAGGTTGCATTGGTGTTGGTTCTGGTTTGGCGATAGGTTCAACCGCTTTTTTCTGTGGTTGTGCAGAAACTTGAATTGGTGGAGCTGGCCATGTTATTTCTTTATCTTTAACGACAGTTACGCCACGAATCACAACATCGTCAAAATTAATGTCGATGTTACCATCTTTTTCTTTGGCGAGTAATTTTAATAAGTTAACAATGTTAGTTCCATATAGTTGTGATGCTTGTGCCGGCATTCGGTTAGCTAAATCTGTGTAACCAACTATTTTAACATTATTATCTGTTTCGAATACTTCACCCGGTTTGGTTAATTCGCAGTTGCCACCAGTTAAGGCTGCTAAATCAACAATAACACTACCTGGTTTCATTGACTCAACCATCTCTTTAGAGATAAGTTTTGGCGCAGGTTTACCTGGAATTAATGCTGTAGTGATAATAATATCAACATCTTTTGCTTGTTCAGCAAATAAAGCCATTTCAGCTTCAATAAAGGCTGCAGACATTTGTTTTGCGTAGCCATCTCCAGAACCAGCTTCCTCTTCGAAATCTAATTCTAAAAAGTCAGCACCCATACTATTGATTTGTTCAGCAACTTCTGGACGTGTATCAAATGCACGAACAATAGCACCTAAACTAACTGCTGCACCAATTGCTGCAAGACCAGCAACACCAGCACCGATTACCAATACTTTTGCTGGTGGTACTTTACCTGCAGCAGTGACTTGACCGGTAAAAAATCGACCAAATTGGTTCGCAGCTTCAATAACAGAGCGATAACCTGCAATGTTAGACATAGAACTTAATGCATCTAGTGATTGAGCTCGTGAAATACGAGGCACACAATCCATTGCCATTACAGTAATATTTTTAGTGGCAAGTTTTTCTAAAAGCTCTTTATGTTGAGCTGGATAAATATAACTAATGAGTGTTAATCCCTCTTTCATCAGAGCGATTTCATCATCAGTTGGCGCGTGAAATTTTAAAATAAGATCATTTTGCCAAATATCCTTTGTGTTTTGAATAGTGGCCCCAGCATCAATAAAAGCTTGGTCTTCAAAATGAGCAGCGTGTCCAGCACCTTGTTCTACTGAAACTGTAAATCCAAGTTTTAATAGTTGTCCAACAGTTTGAGGTGTTGCTGCAACCCTAGCTTCATTGGCTAACCGTTCTTTTGGTATACCGATATGCATTACGTTACATCCTTATGTTAAAAAAGATTATTCATGTCTCCCGATTTTAGCACAAATTAGCGACAGTGCGAGTAGGTAATTTATTTTTTATTATCGAAATCTTAATATTAAATTTAATAATAAGTGGATTTTAAATCTGAGAATTGAAATTAGAATATTTCTCTTGTAATCAGTGTGAATAGTTTGTTTTAAAAGTGAACTATCTTAATCGCCATTAAGAACACCTCTGTTTGCCAAAAAAAATTGTTTTTTCTACCTATGATTAAATATTAATTAGATATTTCAATTGGTGAGTGAGTTATCAGACTAAGTTTTGCAATTATCTGATAATTCAACAAGGTTAATTTGAACTTTAATTAATATTTCATAGTCAGCTGAAAACATCAACGACAGCACTATCTCTGATAATAACCTTTTATTGGTTTTATACGTGAGAAAATAAAATTATTGATATTTAATTATATATCAAATAGATACAAATAAATACAAATAAAGAATCATCTCATTTGAGTATAGTTATTAATGATATTCAAATGCCGATCAATTGAAACATTTAATGAGGTAAATATATGGCAGATCTAAGCCAGAAAAAAAATAATATCTTGGCTTTAATGGTTGCTTTGCTTGCTGCATGTGTTGCTTTTCAACTTAATGCAAGTATGTTAAGCCCAGTGTTAGTTACTATAGCGAAAGAATTAGGAACTAATGATGCAGCTGTCGGACTATCTCAAACTTCTTTTTTTACAGCAGCTGCACTATTTTCACTATTCTTGCCCCGATTAAGTGATATAAAAGGGCGAAAAAAAGTATTAACAGCCATGTTGATTATAATGACTTTAGGTACAGTCATTGCTGCTATTGCGCCGAATATTGAAGTTTTGTATGTTGCTCGCATTATTCAAGGTGTATCAGGGCCAGTGGTTCCATTATGTTTGTTAATGTTAAGTTTTGAAGTAAAAGACGTTAAGCAATATGGTATGTTAATGGGTATCATAACAGCAGTAAATGGTGGCATTGCTGGTGTTGATGCTATTGCGGGAGGTTTACTTGCTACGCATTTTGGCTTCCGGTCTGTATTTTGGATTATAGCTATTGTTGCAGCAATTTCGACTTTTTTTGTTCATCGTTTTGCGTCAGAATCTCAGCCCTCTAAAGGTACCAAGATGGATTGGTTAGGCGTTTTGTTAATTGTTTTAACAATAGCTGCGTTATTACTTGCACTTAATGAAGCCGGTAAACTTGACAATGCTAATTGGCTGATTGTTAGTGGTTTAAGTTTATTGGCTTTTTTATGTTTTATTTTATTTTGGAATGTAGAAAAAAGAAGTAAGCAACCTTTAGTCACAATCAATCATTTGAAAAAACGTGCCACCTGGGCGTTGTTATTAACAACCACATTAACCATGACTGGGATTTTTGCCATCGTTAATGGTTTAGTGATGTCAATTGCCCAAAATCATGAAATAGGTTTTGGGTTAGACGCAGATTGGGCATCATTAATTTTTCTCACGCCTTATGCTTTAATTGGTTGGTTTGTTGGGCCATTTTCAGGAAGATTGGCACCAATAATGGGCTATAATAAAGTGCTCAAATTAGGTTTAGTGGGGTGTATTATTGGTATTTTGGTTATTATGTTTTATGGCATTCATTCTTTACCTATTTTATCGGTTGGCGTGATTGTTTTAGGTATTTTTTATGCTGGAATGGCTAATATCATTTTAAATGGATTAGGTATCGTCTTATCTCCTACTGATAATCCAGGATTTTTACCTGGTATGAATGCAGGGGCATTTAATTTAGGTGCTGGTTTGAGTTTTGCTTTATTGCCAGCAATTCAGATGATAAATGGAAACACAATTGATGGTTACTTTAATGGTATGTTGTTAGGTTTAATCATTACGGTGTTAGCTCTATTTTGTAGTTTTCTTATACCTCGTCCGATTAGTGCTGAAGTTTAAAAAGATAATTATAAAAAACGGGATAATGATCCCGTTTTTTATATATAAATTAATCTTCTTCAGGAATTAATGTAAAAACTAATGTAGTAAAAAATTTGTCTTGGGTAGCTAATTGACTATCTTTAAGCGGGAAACCAATTTCAACACCTATAACGTTTAAACCTTGATTTGGTACAATAATAGTAGCCTGGCCTTTATCATCAGTTTTCACTGTTTTGTCTAAATTATTTACAACATCGATGATGACAGGTGTATTGGTTAGTGGTTTACCATCTTTGAAAACGGTTATCGGTAAATTGTCGCCTCGTTTTAATTTTGTTGGGTCAATAGAAGGAACAATTTGTAGTGGAATATCTTCTATTATTTTGGGTTTGTTAACGGATGATAAATAGTTGACACTATATTTTATGGCATGAGTGCCCTTATCTGCACCTTTAACTTGATTCATCGGCAAATTAACGTATTTACCATCCGAATTTTTTGTCCAATAACCATAATCAAAATCAACTGTTACTACAGCTGTATCTTTTGCAGGTTCGATGGTCACAAAGTTATTATGTGCTGTTTTTGAAACGGATAGTACCGACCAATCACTATTATAAGCTTTAACTTTTTTCACCATTTCAGGTTGATAGCCATTATCTAAAGGTCCTTCACCTAAAATAATCTGCTTTTGATCGACTCGATCAGTAATCCATATACCATGAGCTGTCACGGATTGTGAAATTAAACCCATTAAAGTCCCCAATAAAACTGATAATAATACTTTACGCATAGATACCTCAATATTTTAAATGAAAACGATAATTATTATCATTTTTATATTTATATAAGTCAATTTAAATATAAAGTTAATTGGCTAATAAATTGGTCTTTTTTGTCTTGGTAACAAGTTTATTTAAGAAAATTAAATATTGGTTATCACATCTAATAATAAATCCTAAACTTAGCTATTTTTAACTACTACAATTTGTTATATAATCGATAAAATTTTGTCCATAACACAATATATTGTGTTTCTCATATTATTTTAAGATGTCGTGTGCATCTTTAATTAAGGAATCACTATGATGGATTTTTCCCAATCAGTGCCAGAACTGGTCTCTTGGGCAAAAAAGAATGATTTTTCGATTGCTCTACCTGTTGAGCGATTAGCCTTTTTATTAGCAATTGCTGTATTAAACAGTGAGCGCTTTGATGGCGAAATGACTGAATCTGAATTAATTGACGGATTCAGACATGTCTCTCAGATCTTTGAGCAAAGTGAAGATACTATTACTGTTCGAGCTAACAATGCCATTAATGATCTAGTGCGCCAACGTTTAATTACTCGCTTTGCTAGCGAAATGACCGATGGTTATTCTATTTATCGTTTGACTCCACTAGGAATCGGCATTTCTGATTACTATATACGCCAACGAGAATTTTCGACTTTACGCTTATCTATTCAGCTTTCTATTGTTGCACAAGAATTAAAGCGTGCAGCAGATGCGGCTCTTGAAGGTGGCGATGATTTACATTGGCATCGAAATGTTTTTGCTCCATTGAAATATTCTGTTGCAGAAATTTTTGACAGTATTGATATCACTCAGAGAGTAATGGATGAACAACAAGCTGAAGTTAAACAAAATATTTCAGCATTGTTAAGTCAAGATTGGCAAGCAGCCATCAGTAGTTGTGAAGGTTTACTTACCGAAACATCACAAACATTGCGTGAGCTGCAAGATACGTTGGCAGCAGCAGGTGATAAGCTACAAGCCAGTTTGCTTCTGATACAAGATGCCACATTAGATAATCCAGATCTTGATAAAATTAACAATGTTGTTATGGATCTGCAAGGAAAACTAGACCGAATTATTGGCTGGGGACAAAAAGCAATAGACCTATGGATTGGTTATGATAGACACGTTCATAAATTTATTCGTACAGCAATCGATTTAGATAAGAATCGAGTTTTTTCTCAGCGATTACGTAAATCGATTCAAAGCTATTTTGATTTACCATGGTCACTCACTTTTGCTAATGCTGAGCGTTTACTTGATATGCGTGATGAAGAGTTAGCACTGCATGAAGCAGAAGTGACGGGTGAATTACCATCCGAGCTTGAGTTTGAAATGATTGAAGAAATTCAAGAACATATTATTTCGCATATAGAACAAAATTTATTGATCTTTAAACAAGAAAATAAACCACTTGATATGAGTAATGCAATTCATAGCTATTTAGCACAGTTCCCACGTGAACAACATTTTGATATTGCAAGATTGTTTATTGATCAGGCTATTCGATTAGGTGTTGCCGAAGGCGATTTACTCGGTATCCCAGCCGAATGGAAACCTATTAACGATTATGGAGCTAAGGTACAAGCACATGTCATCAACAGATATTAATGATTTAGAAATAGAACAAACTTCCCATCATCTTGATGAGGTTATGGGGCGTATTGCAGCAAGCTCTCAAGCGTCGATAGATAAGTTTATGCCGGTAAAATTAGCTCAAGCTATTGCCAATCCAATATTTCCGGAACTTGACAGTCTATTAAGGTCAGGTCGTCATATTGGTATCGATGAGCTTGATAATCATGCTTTTTTAATGGATTTCCAACTTGAGCTTGAACAGTTTTATCAACGTTATAATGTTGAGCTTATTCGCGCACCGGAAGGATTTTTCTATCTTCGTCCTCGTTCAACTACTCTGATTCCACGTTCAGTATTATCTGAACTTGATATGTTAGTCGGTAAAGTGCTTTGTTATCTCTATTTAAGTCCAGAGCGATTAGTACATGAAGGCATTTTTACCTTACAAGAACTTTTTGATGAGCTTGTTTCATTAGCGGATGAAAGTAAATTATTGAAACTAGTCAATCAGCGTTCTACAGGCTCGGATTTAGATCGCCAAAAATTATTTGATAAAGTAAAAACTGCATTAAATCGATTACGTCGACTTGGTATGATCTTCTTTATTGTAGGTAATGATAGTAGCCGTTTTCGTATTAATGAATCTATATTCCGATTCGGAGCTGATGTGCGTAGCAGTGATGATGCTCAAGAAGCACAATTACGCCTGATTCGCGATGGTGAAGCGATTAAAATTGAATCATCACTTATATTAGATGATGATAATAGTGATGATGAAGATGTTAATGAGGAGATTGAATAATGATAATGAGACACGGTAAATTTCACTCATTAACCTTAATTAATTGGAACGGTTTTTTTGCTCGAACGTTTGAGCTTGATCAGCTTGTCACCACACTTTCTGGTGGTAATGGTGCTGGTAAATCAACCACTATGGCAGCATTTGTCACTGCATTAATCCCAGATTTAACCTTATTACATTTTAGAAATACAACTGAAGCTGGAGCAACTTCGGGTTCTAGAGATAAAGGTTTACATGGTAAATTAAAGCCAGGCGTGTGTTACTCGATGCTGGATGTAATTAATTCTCGTAATCAACGGATTATCTGTGGTGTGCGTTTGCAGCAGGTTGCTGGTCGTGATAAAAAAGTTGATATTAAACCTTTTTTAATACAAGGTTTGCCTGTCAATATTACTCCAACAGAATTAGTAACAGAGCGCTTAAATGAAAAACAGGCTAGAATTTTATCTTTACCAGAATTAAAAGATAAGATTGAATCAATGGAAGGGGTTATCTTTAAGCAATTTAATTCCATTACTGATTATCATTCAGTTATGTTTGATTTTGGTATTTTACCTAAAAGGTTACGTTCTTCATCTGATCGAAGTAAATATTATCGTTTAATTGAAGCTTCTCTTTATGGTGGGATTTCTAGTGCTATCACCCGATCATTACGTGATTATTTATTACCAGAAAATAGTGGTGTTAGAAAAGCATTCCAAGATATGGAAGCAGCACTTCGTGAAAATCGGATGACACTTGAAGCTATTCGAGTTACACAATCAGATCGTGATTTATTCAAACATCTCATTACTGAATCTACAAATTATGTGGCTGCTGATTATATGCGTCATGCTAATGAGCGTAGAGTTCATATCGAGTCCGTTTTAGGACTACGTCGAGATATGTTCAAAACGCAAGATCTGCTTATCAGTAATCAGTATCGACAAGTTGAGATGGCAAAAGAGCTTAAAGAATATCAAGATGCTCAAGGCGATTTAGAGACCGACCTTCAGGCAGCAAATGATCATCTTAATCTTGCACAAACTGCTTTGCGTCAACAAGAAAAAATTGACCGCTATCAAGCAGATTTAGATGATCTTAATATAAAACTTGAAGAGCAAAATGAAGTTGTATTTGAAGCAAATGAACAGTATCAAACTTACCGAGATCAAGTTGAACAGACAGAACAAGAAGTTGATGAGATTAAAACTCAATTAGCAGATTATCAACAAGCTTTGGATGTACAACAAACTCGAGCTATTCAATATCAGCAAGCAATTCAAGCTCTGAAAAATGCCCAACAACTATGCCAATTGCCTAAATTAGGTATAAGCAATGTTGAAAATCACTATGAAGTTTTTCAAGAAAAACAAAAAGAAGTTACTGAAAAATTATTAGAATTGGAGCAGAGAGTTAGTGTTTCTGATGCTGCAATAAGTCAATTTGATAGAGCGTATCAACTAGTTGTTAAGTTGGTTGGCGATGTAGTACGAAGTGAAGCATGGAGTGCTGCTAGAGAAGCATTAAAACAATGGCCTTCACAATGTTATCAAGCTGAGCAAGCAGAACATTTACAGCTACAATTAGATGAATTAGAACAACGCTTTTTTGAACAAAAAGAAGCTGAATCATTACTAACTCAATTCTGTAAGCGTTTTGGTCGTCAAATCAATTATGATGAACTTGATGAATTAAAACAAGAACTTGAAGTTCAATTGGATCAAAATGCCGAGCTTGCTAACGAATCAAGTGAAAAACGAATTGAATTTAGGCAAGAATTTGAGCAAATACAAACAAAAATAAGTGACTATCGTCAAAAAGCCCCATTATGGTTAAAAGCTCAAGATGCACTTATAGCATTGCAAGAACAAACACAACAAACTTTTACTAATAGTCAATCAGTTACTCAGCATATGCAACAACTGCTTGAACAGGAACGTGCTTTAGTTACTCAGCGTGATCAAATAAACTTCAAACGAAATCAACTTGATACGCAAATAGAACAACTTAATCAACCAAGTGGTGTTGATGACGGACGTTTATCTGTTTTAGCTGAACGATTCAATGGTGTTTTACTTTCTGAAATTTATGAAGATGTAACAATTGATGATGCACCTTATTTTTCAGCATTGTATGGTCCGTCAAGGCAAGCCATTGTGGTACCGGATTTATCATTAGTCAAAGCACAACTCGAAAGCCTTACTAGCAGTGAAGAAGATTATCCTGAAGATATCTATTTTATCGAAGGTGATCCATCATCATTTGATGATAGCGTATTTGATTGTGAAGAGATGAATAAATCGGTTCTTGTTAAAACAGGTGATCGTCAATGGCGTTTCTCAAGTTTTCCTAAAGTTCCTTTGTTTGGTCGAGCTGCACGTGAAATACATCTTGAGAAATTATCAGCTGAACGTGATGAGCTACATGAACTTTATGCAACAATTTCGTTTGACCTTCAAAAATTGCAACGTATTGAGCAAAATGTTGGGCAGTTTATTGGTGAATATTTATCTGTAGCTTTTGATATCGATCCAGAAGCCGAAGTACAAAAACTAACAACACGACGCAATGAAATTGAACGCCAATTATTAGCACAAGAAAGCATTGATAAACAAAACCAACAGCAAGTGGCAATTTGTAAAGAGCAGCTAGCTACAGTTAATCGATTAGTTGCTCAGATGCATTTATTGGCTGATGATGATTTAGCCGATCGAGTTGATGATTTACGTGAACAAGTGGCTGAAGCGCAAGAAGCTGCGCAATATGTGAGTCGTCATCGTCATACTGTTTCGGAATTAGAACCAATTATTGCTGTGTTACAAAGTGATCCTGAACAGAATGAATCACTACGTGAGCAATATAATACTATCAAAGCTCAGCAACAAACTATTCGTCAACAAGTTTTTGCCTTAACCGAAGTCATGCAACGCCGTGCGCATTTTAGCTATGAAGATTCGGCTGGAATGCTAAATGAAAATAGTGATTTGAATGAAAAACTACGTTCTCGACTTGAGGTGGTTGAAGCACAGCGTACTGAAGCACGTAGCCAGATGCAACAGTACCAAGATAAATACAATCAATATAATCAAACTCTTGCTTCTTTAAAAAGTGCATTTGAAACTAAACGTGACATGCTTAATGAGTTGCATAAAGAGGTTGAACAAATAGGTGTTAAAGCGGATGCAGCAACCGAAGAACGAGCACGTATTCGTCGTGATGAAATTCATCAAAAACTTAACAGTAATCGCCAACAATGCACATCGCTTGAAAAACAACTTATTATGTGCGAAAGCGAAATGACACAAATGCAAAAACGTTTAGCACAAACACTACGTGATTATAAACAATTACGTGAACAAGTTGTGGAAGCGAAAGCAGGGTGGTGTTTAGTTTTACGATTAGTTAAAGAAAATAGCGTTGAACGAAGGTTACATCGTCGAGAATTAGCTTATCTAAGTGCTGATGAATTGCGCTCTATGTCAGATAAGGCACTCGGTTCATTGCGTCTAGCAGTAAATGATAATGAACATTTACGTGATGTATTAAGATTATCCGAAGATCCAAAACGACCAGAGCGTAAAATACAATTTTATATTGCGGTTTATAAACATCTTCGTGAACGAATTCGTCAAGATATTGTTAAAACGGATGACCCAATTGAAGCTATTGAGCAAATGGAAATTGAGTTATCACGATTAACTGAAGAACTTACCTCACGTGAACAGCAATTGGCAATTAGCTCAAAAAGTGTGGCTAATATTATTCGTAAAACTATTCAACGAGAGCAAAACCGTATTCGTATGCTCAATCAAGGTCTGCAAGCGGTGGCATTTGGTCAGGTAAATGGTGTACGTCTTAATGTTAGTATCCGGGAAGCTCACTCTTCGTTATTAGCAGCATTAGCTGATGATCAAAACGAGCATCAAGATCTGTTTAGTAATAATCGTATTACTTTCTCAGAAGCATTAGCTAAACTTTATCAACGCTTGAATCCTCATATTGATATGGGGCAGCGAACTGCGCAAAATATAGGTGAAGAATTGCTTGATTATCGAAACTATCTGGAAATGGATGTTGAAGTTAATCGTGGCGCTGATGGCTGGTTACGTGCTGAAAGTGGTGCATTATCAACAGGTGAAGCAATCGGTACAGGTATGTCGATCCTATTGATGGTGATTCAAAGTTGGGAAGAAGAATCTAAACGCTTGCGTAATAAAGACATATCACCTTGTCGTTTATTATTCCTAGATGAAGCAGCCCGACTTGATGCTAAATCAATTGCAACGCTCTTTGAACTTTGCGAAAGATTGGAAATGCAACTTATTATTGCAGCGCCAGAAAATATCAGTCCGGAAAAAGGCACAACGTATAAATTAGTACGTAAAGTCATTAATAACCAAGAACATGTTCATGTGGTTGGTTTAAAAGGCTTTGCATAATTTAATTTAACAAACTAATTCGCCGACTTTATGTCGGCGATATATGGTAGCGTTCAATCTAATCAAAAAGTATGATTGGTATTTGCATCGTTTAAAAAAACAAAATAGGCTACAAACTATTTATACTCTTTTTGATGTGCTTTACAGGATTTTAAAGAATCCTGCTGAATATTGAATTGGTGAATGGGTGGCGGCTTTTTTAAACCTCATGAATACTTCAGAACAATAACATATGCAGCATAATTAGCCAATGGCCAAATTTTTCACTAATGTATGTATCCTATCTATTAATAATAGTTGCTCAAAATTTGTTACTAATAAATATTAAAGTATCTATAAGCAAATTAAAGTGTTATTCCTGATACTTATTTTATTCTATTACAAACTGATTCGATTTTAGATCTAAAATCAATAGTATCTGTGTGATTATTGAGTTTTTTTATGCGTTTCGTTATTATGATGTTAAATGAGTCGTTATCCTTGATTTCTAAAGATTGTTTCAGAGTGCAATTTGATTCATAACATATTTCATTTACTGTACTGTTAAAGCCGTTGACATCGATAGTTTGTTTTGTTCCATCATTTTTAATTTCGTAAAACTTATCATCTAATATTCTAAATTTCATTGTAAAATCTTCAGGCTCAGTGGTATGTTTAAGCTCTTCTTCTGGGGATACATTTAGCCCTATACCATATATCGCAGTGCATTGCCAATCGCCCACAAGATATTCTTTGAGAACTTTATTATCACTCTCACCACAACCGAATAGAATTAGACTAACCATGCTTATAAGAATAAAATTTTTCATAACATTCCTTTGTTTTTGAATAATAATATGAGAATTATTCTTCAATATCAACTAGATGTTAAACTTTGCATTAATGAAATTTTCATTTTCTATCAAACCTTATCAATATGTAGACTTTCAATTTCAGTCAAAGGGTATTTCTAATTATTTTATTTATTACTATTTTTTTGACGGTTTTTCTGTCGTTATAAAATTTTTAGTTATACAAGATTTACATAAATAAACATATAATTAAAAAGTGGTTATAAATGTAACTTACTGATACTTGCAGAATAGTAAAACAGGCTTTGAGCCTTGTTTATTCAGGTTTTGATGTGGTTTAAAGAATTTTAAAGAATGTTACTGAATATTGAATTGGTGCCGTGGGCGGGACTTGAAAAGCATCTTTTTAATATTTTGTGATAAAGGTTGATGCTTTTTTATTTGTTTTGCGTACCCCCATTTGTACCCCCAAAATGAAAAATGACCCCATAAATTAGATATTATTATCCTTCTACAAAAAGCATAAAAATTAAAAAAATCGGGTTAGCGTTAAAATGAAAGAGGGCGAGCGGTTTGGATGACTAAAATCTGTGGAAATTTACCCATCCGCCCATAAAAATAAAATTTTATAAAAAAGTATTCACAAGTATACGCGCATTTTTCAACCCTCTTTCCTTATAAGGCTTCAAGCTAGTGAACACTTAGCGCAACAGCGTACACTAGTTTTCACTAGCATTAGATACAACATTTGATTAACAATTGATTTTATGTTGTATGAATTTTTATGCAAGTGTACACCTTTTGTTTTAATTACGTGTTGAAAGAATACGAACAATTGTTTGCAAAGATGGAATTAATGCAAACATTAACAAAATGAAAAAAATTCCCGTAATTACTACAGAAATTATGAAAAGATTTACAAATGATCTTTCTTTGTCCATATCAATATTTTTTCTTTTTATATAAAACTTTATACATTTAAAAAAAACATTAATAGACCATATGAAACAGGTAACCAACAATAATGGAGTAAATATGAAGTTTCCTAAAGAATGTGGTAAAAAGGACGCTAGAATTGTAGCTATTAAAATACACACGCCTAAATTTCTAATTGCCTCAATAAATTTATCAGTATATATTATGGTGTTATCTAATTCTGGTAATAATTCCTTAAAAGAGCTTGTTAATTTGAATTCTTTACCAAAGATTTTTATTTTTTTCATATCTAAATTTCCTTATAAATAAAAAACGCTCAAATTAAGCGGTTTATATTATAACAAATAATAACAACTAACTAGGTTCTTCTGCTCTTGGTAACTAGTCTTTGCTTATGTTTAAGTTTATTTCTGAATTAGTTTTTATACCTGTATTAGTTCTTTTTTTGATATAGGTCTTTCTATTTTCATTTATCACGTAATTTAATGAAGTACCAAAACCACTTAAGGACAGTGGATTATTATGCTCTGTGTTTTGGACATACTCAATATAAGTATGCTAGCAATATTTCTTTGGATTAAATGGTATTATGCCTTAATTGCCGATTAACATCCCATTGGGATAATCAAGGACATCAAGATAACTACAAAAATCCACAAAATGATCAGATTCGCGTTTAATCGCGAGTTTATTTCTTATCAGGTTAGTGCGTTGAGTGGATGCCATTTGCGATAAATTCATGCCTGATAATTCTTTTTTTACCTTAGCATTTCTCAACATGTCATAATTTTGTGTGACAAATTTTGACAAGTTTTATAACTCAGGTTTTATAAGGTTTGCATTAAATGAAGCTAAGGTTTTCTCGAGTCCAAATTGTTGCCTGAAATCGTCCCAATCAGCTTTGAAATCGGTATCAGGTATTAAGTAATAGCCATTAATTGCTTGAGCTGTTTCTATCGCTTTTTCTTTACCTGTGTTTTTGTCATTACCTATATCATTATCGCCTGCTATGATGATTTTAGAGGTAGGATTTATTTCACGGATAGAGTTAGCGACATGAATAAGATTACCTGCTTCAATGGCTGATATAACAACAGATTGTTGTTTAAATTCCGCTATCGAAATCCCTGTGGCTAAGCCCTCATAGATAAAAATCTCATATGGGATATAAGAGGATTTTTGCAATAAAAACTAAAGTTTGCTTGCCAAAATGTCGAAAAATTAAATTATTCCCAAAAAGTAGCTATCTGATTGGCTATTGATAGTAGAAAAATCTTCATTGCCAACTAAGAAGAAAAATTTCACCTTTTGGATAGCGTGAATCGTGCCATAATGATCTACTAAGTAATTATTTATGGGATATAGATAGCCCTATTGCTAGGGCTTTCAAATTGTTTAAATTAGCTTTTAAGGACATAATGCTTCATCGCCCAATAACCGAATCATATAGTTTTTTGATAGCTTGATAAGCTCTGGTTTTCGTTTTTCGTAATCCCACCCCATATCAATTAGTGTAATATTTGATTTTTCTAGGTAGGCTAGGTGATTAAGCTGCTGTTCATTAAGATAATCGCGAATATCACCAGTGATATTATGTACTTTTCTAAAATCCTTCGCAGTCATACCAAGCACAATACTATTAATCATATTAAATTCATTAGTGTAGTGATATGTTTTAGTCTTTTTACCCTGTGATAGCCTTTGTAAAGTTAATGCATCACGCATAGGACGGGTATAATCTGCCACCTCAATGCGTGCTTTTAACCGCTTGAGCTCTTTCTTTTCGATTACAGGCTCAATTTCCTTAAGATGTTGTTCACAACGAATAAAGTACTTTCTTATTGCTCTACCTTTTTCGTTGTTTTCAATCATTGCTAATACTTTAGCGGTTCCGATTGTCAGGATGTAATCTGTACTTTTACGATCTCCACCTCGCTCACTTGTCCATTTTATTTGTTGCTCGTTATTTGTGCTTTGATTCCTAAATTCTGATGAATCAAAGATTAAAAAATCATCATTGTTAATAAGCCCATATTCTTTTATTCTTCCCTTTATCCAGGTTAAAAAATCATTTCCTACGTTTAAGTAATTATGCAAATCCTTTGCGCTAACTGTTTGCTGTAATTTGCCGTTTAATTGCGTTTCTGTTACTGGTACTAAATTATTAAAATCTGTCATTTTCTATAACTCCTAATGTGTCAGAAAATCCCCCATTTAGCTAAATTTAGGCAAGGGGATACCGTCAGCGCAAAAATGCGCTTTGTTCTTAAATAATTAACTAAATGGTTATCTTTTTATGTAGACACTTATAGCAAGATTGGCTATGATTGGAGGCGTCTAAGTTCCAATCGAAGCCCTTTACTATTTCGTCATATAAAGGGTTTTGCTTTATCTCCATTATGTCACCTCGCGATGTTTTACTTTGCGAGATTCAAGCCAAGAATAAATTTCATCTGCTCGATAGCCAACACGGCGTAAACCTATTCTGATTTTTTGGTGAAAGGTTTCATCTTTCTGTTCTAGCCTATAAAGGCTAGTGTCACTTATGAAGTGAAGTAAGGTTTTTACTTCTTTTTTGGATAGAATGTTGTTATTCATTAATTATCTCCTCAATTTATCAGTATTTGACACTATATTACTGTATAAATACTTAGTCATCCATTAAGATAGGAATTACTTTAAAATATTTATAATTCCGCCAAAATAATACATATTCCGCCAATAACTTGACCGATGATAATATTAATAAAAACAATTAATTAATTGAATAATCTTGGAATAAATAGTACATAATCGTTGTAGAGCGTTATCGGTCGTTTATAATCTTTCACGTTTTTTTATAAATTTTTATTTTATTTAAGGCATAAATAGATAAATAGAATAATTCGGATATATTAAATAATTTTATTTTCAATAAGATAGCTAATAATAGAAAGGGATGACCAACGGACTTCTAAGCCGTAGGTCATTTGAGTTGAAATGCTAATCTAATGTATAAGAAAGTGCTACTTTTGCTTTTTCATAAAATGATGATTTGGATAATCCATTTAAACTCAAATTATGAGCTTTTGCTAATTCATCAATTTCTTTTTTTATTGTAGCTATATTAGGATTATCTACAGTACCATAAGCATTACCTTGTTTCTTGGCTAATAATTTTAATAAAATGCCTGTCATTTTATAAATGTTTACCTGTTCTTCATCTTTCTTATATTGCCCTCTCTGGCTTTTAGATAATTCAATTCCAATTTCTAATAATTCATCACCGCCTATCGTGTTTAACATTTCTCTCCATTTTTGTGTTCTTGTTAATCTAATCATGGCTGTTAAAGCACGTTTTTTAACTGGTTCTGGCGTATTATTTTCATCAAGTAATGGGTAAGCAATAACAAACATTATATCTGCATGAACGTTGTTACGATAACGTAAATCTAACGCATATAAGCACCGTTCAATATGATTTTTATAAGCTTTAAAGTCTGCTATCATTTCTGCTGGTATGTCTTTTATTTTCATATATGGTTCTAAACCACATAATAATAAAGCAAGCTCTTTTGTTTCGATTATAGGTAATTTTACAGCTTGCTCGAATACTCCCATCTTAGCAAAACTAACCATTTACATTCCTCACGCCCCTAATAGAAATTTGCGCCAGTTCGCTAGAGTTGCGAATATTCGGGGATCAGCCTAGATGCAAATAATATTATAATATTCAGTTAGCTACATTATAGCACTGTGTTTGTATACATTTAATTATTTTGTACTAAGCAAGTACTTTTTTTGATTGTTAATGATTCTTTTAAAATTACTTTGAAATCCAAACATTATTTGAGATAAGGAGTGATTAAAAAATAGAACATCATTTTTTGAGAAATCATTACTTTTTTTATAATAAGAAACAACATTAGGAATATCTGAATATAATAACATTGCCTCATAATGAAGAACGCTATGCTTAATTGAATTAAAAAGATTGTTAATGGTTTTTAAAAACTCAGTATTATCTTCATAATAATCAATACCATTACCAATGATAATCTGTTTACAAAGCGGATAAATGTTATCTTTTTTAGTTGAAAATAGGTCTCCTATACAATCCACTTCAATTTTGTTTCTTGCCTTGAATAGGCTTTTATAACAAGTAACATATGTCAATTGAACCAGCTCATCAAATAAGCTTCTAATGGAAAGTATTAATCCTTCTGTTTTTAACCTATAAAGAATTAATGGATTTTGTTCTTGTTGCGTTAGTTGATATGGATTTTGTAAATTTTTTATATTTTCTTCATGAAATTTTACAATATCTATAAATTCGTGTTGAATTAATAAATGCTTATTAACAATCATTAAAGACTGCAATTCTGGATTGGTAAATCTCTCTATTTCTTCATATTTTGGCATTTGAAGAAAACTATATGATTCAATTTGAAATTGTTTTATTGAACATTCCTTATTGTAAATATAATTTTCTTCAATCAAATTAGTTCTGGGGAATATATCCT
Source organism: Gilliamella sp. wkB72 (assembly GCF_001693745.1). NCBI lineage: Bacteria > Pseudomonadati > Pseudomonadota > Gammaproteobacteria > Orbales > Orbaceae > Gilliamella > Gilliamella sp. wkB72. The sequence goes on from NZ_LZEI01000013.1 coordinate 70,668, forward strand.
CTTTTACAATCCATTGATCATTTTCAAAAACATATATCTGTCCCTTTGGTAATTCTTGACTTGGTAATTCTATATCAGTTGAGTTTGTAGGAAGTCCAATCCCTTTTTGTTGATAGTAATTATCTTCTTTATGTGTAAAAAATTTGTCCCATTTATTATAGTGAAAAATGGTTACATATCGATCATACTCATAAAACTCTTTCTGCATAAGTATAGCTCCAATAAAGTATAACAATTTATTTCTTAACCAATCTCAGGATAGTAATATACTTATTGCATAATCATATACTTTCAATATACATTTATAATCAAGGAATGATTTACTTAAGCAATGACTTCCATTAGTATCCATTATTTTAAAGCCTTTTTACTCGATACCTGAGTGTATACCTATTTTTATTGTGAATAATTGTTTTGAAAAACAACCCTCAAGTAAGCAATATTTAGTTCGCATTTATTAAGTATGTTTTCCGTGCTTACCTTTGTGTATAACAATTCATCAGTCTTATTTTTATGGGCTAACAAAAATTATAATTCTAATCAGTCTAGATGTAGTTATGTTAATTAAAAGTGTTATTTATAAAAACACCTCATGCAATCAAAGTAATAATATTGCTTCTAACATGTCCTTAAATTCTTCAAGCCAAGTAGGGAGGGGAAGTAAATTTCTATAACTCTAATCTTTCACACCCCTTACCCTCATTTTTGTGCTGCACCAGCACCGCGAATTGAAATAATTTTTTTAAATTTTATTTATTCATTTTCACTATATTAATAGCTGTTTAATAATATTATATAAATCAATTTGATAACTATAGGATTAAGATTATATTTGAATGCAAATAGTAGTGAACACTTTTAATGAAAAGTTAAGAATAATAGGGGAGTAAGTATAAAAAACAGTTTAATAACTGGCATATGTAAAGGGTAATATTTGAAAAAGCAACACTCACATTTGAGGAGTGGATCTTATTAATAATTGAAAGCGTAACTCAAATATGAGGTAGGATATGTAACGCGGTATAATTAATGATTAACTAGCTTTAAATTGCGGTTACCTGATAGTGAGACATTCCCTTTACTGGCTTGCTCGACAAAGTCACCCCACCAGTCAAGCATGATTCTTTTTTGTTGTTCGTATTCTGCTCGGTTATAAGTTCGCCTAACTGCGTTCTTATCAACGCGCGATAATGCGCTTTCTATTACGTCATAATTAAAGCCCTGTTCATTTAAGGTAGTACTTGCTAACGATCTCAATCCATGCGCGACTAATTTATCTTTGTAACCCATGCGCTTTATTGCCGTTCAGCCATGGAGTAGAATGTATTGCAGATTGCTTCTTGCTTAAGTTGTTCTTGTTCCGCTTTATGTTCTTGGGGGTCTATGCCTTGCTTAATTAATTCGCGTGCTTCCTCGCGTTGTTTTCGCGCTTGTTGTAGCGAAACTTCTGGATATTTACCAAAAGATAATAATGTCTCTTTATTTGATATGGGTTTTTTATATTTAAATCGCCATAATTTAGCTCCTGACGATTTGACTAACAAAAAAAGACCTCCACCATCAAAATACTTTTTATCCTTACTATTGGCTTTTAATGCTTTTATTTGTGTATCAGTCAAAGGGGTAGTTTTAATAGCCATTTTTCACCTTTGGGGGTATCTAATTATAAAGGCACTTTATCCTACCCCCAAATATACCCCCATTATTTTTTTGTTGTAAATGTATCTTACTGATGCTTACGAAATAGCAAAACAGGCTTTGAGCCTTGTTTATTCAGGTTTTGATGTGGTTTAAAGAATTTTAAATAATGTTACTGAATATTGAATTGGTGCCGTGGGCGGGACTTGAACCCGCATGCCCTTAGAGCACTACCCCCTCAAGATAGCGTGTCTACCAATTTCACCACCACGGCGCCGTTTTTATTCTGGAATATCTGAAGTCGGATTAATACTCTGTGGCTGTATAACTGGATCAGTAGTTGGAATTACTTGCCTATTACTGTTCGAGTCTTCTGTACTTTGCTGTGTAGTTGTATTATCGCCAACATTTTTGAAATCATCGCTGATATTAGTTGTTTTTGAGCTACCAATATTAGACAAAATAATACTTAATGCAAAGAATAATACACCTAATATTGTCGTTGTACGTGTAAGGAAGTTTCCACTACCTGATGAGCCAAATAGAGTCGCAGATGCACCCGCACCAAAAGACGAGCCCATGTCAGCACCTTTTCCGCGCTGTATTAACACTAAAACGATTATCGCAAGTGCGATAATTAAATAACCTATAATTAATAGTTCGTACATTTCAACCTGTCAATTTTATGTTATAGAACAGAATTTATTGATGCGAAATATTAGCGAAAGAGTGAGCAACAAGCAAGTATATTTTGTTATTTTCTGTATTTATCATAATCAATTGTACGTTTTTAGGGAAAAATAAGTATAATGTCGCCATTTTTAGTCTCGCAAATTCTGTTGTATGAAATTTATAGTTAAACTTTTTCCTGAAATCACGATCAAAAGTGAATCTGTTCGTTTACGTTTTATTAAAATATTAACGAGCAATATCCGTAATATTTTAAAACATTCAATTGATGATGTTGCAGTTATTCGTCATTGGGATTTTATTGAAGTTCGCCCTAAAGTTGTAAATAGTGAAAGTCAAATCTTAGAACTATTAACTCGAATTCCTGGTATTCACCATATATTAGTAGTTGAGGAGCTTAGTTTTGTCGATCTGCATGATATATATGAAAAAGCGTTTAATCATTTTGCCCCTTTAATTGAGAATAAAACATTTTGTGTCAGAGTAAAACGTCGTGGTAAGCATGAGTTTACTTCAATTGATGTAGAGCGTTATGTTGGTGGTGGGCTAAATCAACATGTTTCGACAGCTAAAGTAAAATTAACCCGTCCGGATGTAACAGTTAATCTTGAGATAGATAAAGATAAGCTATTATTAGTTAAAGAGCGCCATGCAGGAATTGGTGGTTTTCCTACAGGAACTCAAGAAGATGTTATTTCTCTTATTTCTGGCGGATTTGATTCTGGTGTGTCGAGCTATATGTTTATTCGACGAGGTTGCCGAGTCCACTATTGCTTCTTTAATTTAGGTGGAAAAACTCATGAAATTGGCGTTAAACAAATGGCTCATTATTTGTGGAAGAGATTTGGTTCTTCTCATAAAGTTCGTTTTATCGCCATTGATTTTTCGAATGTAGTAGGTGAGATTCTTGAGAAAATTGACGATGGGCAAATGGGCGTTATTTTAAAACGGATGATGATTCGTGCTGCTTCAATGGTTGCTCGACGTTATAATGTTGAAGCGTTGATTACTGGCGAGGCATTGGGGCAAGTATCAAGCCAAACTTTAACTAATTTACGTTTGATCGATAATGTGAGTGATACTTTAGTTTTACGTCCACTAATAACGTATGATAAAGAAACTATAATTAACCTTGCTCGTCAAATCGGTACTGAAGATATCGCTAAGACAATGCCAGAATTTTGTGGTGTGATATCAAAAAATCCTACTGTAAAAGCGGTGAAAGAGAAAATAGAAGAGGAAGAACAACATTTTGATTTCTCTATATTAGATAAAGCAGTTGAAGAAGCCGAAAATATTGATATTCGTGAAATTGCTAAACAGACTGACAACACAATTACACAAGTCGATATGGTTTCAACATTAGAAGAGAATCAAATTATAATTGATATTCGTTCACCAGAGGAACAAGAGGATAACCCATTAGAAATTGAAAATGTCGATGTTAAGCTCATCCCTTTTTATAAATTGGCGACGCAATTTGGCGATCTAGATCAATCAAAACAATATTTATTGTATTGTGCTAAAGGTATTATGAGTAAATTACAAGCACTTTATCTTATTGAACAAGGATTTAGTAATATAAAAGTGTTTAAACTATAAATCTTAACAATTATTTACGACATTCTTTCATTTTATCTATATAATATTTTTAAAAATATAAAATAAATTTACAATAATCAAAAACCAATATAAAAGTTATAAATTTCTTAATTAATGAGGGTAGTAATGAACAAATTGCTCGTAGTTGATGATGATCCAGAAATTGCCTCAATGTTATGTGAATTATTAGAATTAGAAGGATTTGAAGTCGTAATAGCTAATAATGGTGTTCAGGCTTTAGATAAATTTGATAGTAGCATTGACCTAATATTACTTGATATTATGATGCCAGAAATGAATGGGCTAAGTGTATTATCTCAACTGAGAAATAAATATACCGTTCCAGTAATTTTCTTAACAGCTAAAGATAACGAATTTGATAAAATTATTGGGCTTGAGCTTGGTGCTGATGATTATATCTTAAAGCCATTTAATGATCGGGAGCTTATTGCTCGTATCAACGCATTATTACGTAGGAAACGTTGGGATAATATGGCTGTAACTTCTGGTGAGAAGTCAGTTCAATATACCATTGATAAACTTACCGTTAATCGAAAACAGCAATCTGTTTCATTTGATGATAAATATATTGAATTAACGGGTACTGAATTCCAAATATTATTGCAACTACTTGAAAATGCTGGAAAAATCATTTCAAGAGATGATTTAAGCGAAAACGTATTAGGTAAAGAATTTTTACCTTTAGCTCGTTCAATTGATGTTCATGTTTCTAATTTGCGTAAAAAACTTCCTCCTCGTAGCGATGGTTTACCATGGATTAAAACATTACGTTCAAAAGGATATCTGTTTGTTGTAGATCAAAATGATGATGTATTACAAAACTAGCTATTTCTTCATATGGTAAGAGTATATGTGGATCTTTGATCGCCTAACAATTAGAATTTTCACAATATTCTTACTTACTATTGCTTTCTTTCTTATTCTGGTAATGGCCTTGCCAAAGCTAGACTCCCGAAATTTAACCTATTTAGCCAATAAAGATAAAGAAAGTGGCAATCTACTGGCTAAAGAAATCGAAAAAGATTTAACCAAGATACCTAAAGATAGTTTCCGTTGGTGGATGAGATTCATTGTTGTAATGGATAATCATCAAAAGGCTGGGCAACTATTATTTATTGTTACACCCAATCAACAAATTATCACAGCAGATACTAATAATATTGATTTAGTAAAAAGTTTTAGTGAAAAATCCCACGATGTTGATGATCCAGCTAAGAAAATCTATGATAACCAAGAAATTATTGGTCCTTTCTTGCTTCATTATGCTAATGAAGACTATCAATTATTTTTATTACAACCTGCATCGGATATTCAGTCTCAATTTGTTAATTTAATATTTGATCATCCTTTCTTGCTTTTGACATTAACCATGTTGGCAAGTACGCCATTCTTGTTGTGGCTATCTTGGAGTATTGCTAGGCCAGCACGTGGATTGCGGTTGGCTGCTGAGCAAGTAGCCAAAGGTAATCTACAACAGTGGCCTGAACTCGAAAAAGTTGGATCGTATGAATATAAAGCAGTGGGGGCAAGTTTTAACCGCATGCTTAGAGAGTTGAAAAGGATGCAAGAGTTACAGCAACAATTGTTTTCTGATATTTCTCACGAATTGCGGACACCATTAACTCGATTGCAATTAGCAACTTCACTGCTACGTCGTAAACAAGGTGAAAGTAACGAAGTTTTACGAATAAGTGATGAAGCGATAAAACTTGATTCAATGATTGGTGATTTATTGTCATTAGCAAGGAATCAGCATGATAATAACGAAGTTCGTGAATATAAACAGTTAGATGAATTATTTAAAAATGTTTTAGATAATGCGACTTTTGAAGCTAATCAAATTTCAAAACAATTTTCAATTCTTACTCCCCCAACTAATAATACAATTTTGTGTTATCCAACGGCGTTATGTAGCGCGCTTGAAAATGTAGTAAGGAATGCATTTCGTTATTCAAATCAGCGAATTGATGTTAATTTTGTTATTCAACAACAAACTGCAATTATCACTATTGATGATGATGGGCCAGGTGTTGCTGATAGTGAGTTAGAGCAAATATTCAGACCGTTTTATCGTACTAATGAAGCTCGTGATCGTGAGTCAGGTGGCACAGGTTTAGGTTTAGCCATTGTTTCTAACGCTATTACTCGAGATAATGGCACTGTTAAAGCAGAGAAAAGCCACTTAGGTGGACTTAGAATTGTGATAGTATTACCTCTTCAAAAATATTAACAGCTAAGAGAAATAATTGTGTCAGATGCATCTTTAAATATTGTTTTATTTGAACCTGAAATTCCTGCTAATACTGGTAATATCATTCGTTTGTGTGCTAACACTGGTTTTAATTTACATATTATTGAGCCAATGGGATTTTATTGGGATGATAAAAAATTGAGACGAGCAGGATTAGATTATCAAGAATTTGTTGATGTAAAACGTTATAAAAATATTGAGTGCTTTTTAGATGAGAACCAACTTGATTTAGCTTCTCAAGTTTATGCCTTAACGACAAAAGGTCAAAAACCACACAGTGAAGTAAATTATAAATCAGCTGACTTTTTGATGTTTGGTCCAGAAACGAGAGGTTTACCAGCAAAAATTCTTGATGCATTGCCGCAAGATAGAAAAATTCGGATTCCAATGGTTGCTAATAGCCGAAGTATGAATCTGTCTAATTCAGTTGCAGTAGTTGTTTATGAGTCATGGCGACAGCTTAATTATATCGGGGCTAAATAAATTTAAATTTTGATTTTTAATTACCAAATAAATGAAAAATTTTTGCAGATGTTTAACTCAAAAACCCCGTTCCTCAACTCAAAAATTTAACTTAAATTTTTTTACTTAAAAAAAGAGGTCATATCGACCTCATTATTTAAATAATTATTTTGATGAATTACTATTTAACGCGAGAAACGTATTCACCTGAACGTGTATCAACTTTAAGTACTTCACCAATTTGCACAAATAAAGGAACACGTACAACTGCACCAGTTGATAATGTAGCTGGTTTACCACCAGTTCCCGCTGTATCACCTTTTAATCCTGGATCAGTTTCAATAACTTCTAATTCAACAAAGTTTGGTGGAGTAACAGCAATTGGTTGACCATTCCATAAGGTTAAAATACATTCCGCTTGATCGACTAGCCATTTAGCATTGTCACCTACAGCTTTTGCATCAGCAGAAAGTTGTTCAAATGTATCATTATTCATAAAATGCCAAAACTCACCATCGGTATAAAGATAAGTTAAGTTCATATCAACGACATCAGCCGCTTCAACAGATTCTCCTGATTTAAATGTTTTATCAACAGTTTTACCAGAAAGTAATTTTTTAATTTTTACACGGTTAATTGCTTGTCCTTTACCTGGCTTGTAAAATTCATTTTCAACAATTACACACGGCTCGCCATCTTGCATTATTTTAAGACCAGCTTTAAACTCATTAGTACTATAAGATGCCATAAAAGCTCCAACTATCATTCTGAATTACAAAAATGAGCCATATTATACAGCAAAATGTTGAACAACCAAATAAAGATGAGTGGATTTTTGATCTCGCTAATGTAGTGACAGATATCAAAAAGCTTTATCATTGTCTGGATTTAGATTCTGAGGAAATTTCTTTACCCATGTTACAGGCAAGAAAGCAATTTCCACTTCGTGTGCCTATGGCTTTTATAAATCGAATGAAAAAAGGTGATCCTCAAGATCCTTTACTGCTTCAAGTACTTTGTGATGAACAGGAATTAATAAACGTACAGGGTTTTACTAAAGATCCTCTTGATGAGCAACATAACAATATTCCAGGATTACTACATAAATATCATAATCGCGCATTATTAATGACTAAAACTGCTTGTGCGATTAATTGCCGTTATTGTTTTAGGCGACATTTTCCTTATCATGATAATCAAAGTAACAAAAAGAATATTAGTATCGCATTAGAGTATATTGCACAGCATACCGAACTTGATGAAATTATTCTTTCGGGGGGCGATCCTTTAATGGCAAAAGATCATGAAATAGCTTTTTTAATAGCTGAATTAGAGAAATTTCGTCATATTAAGCGTTTACGTATTCATAGTCGTTTAGCGGTGGTGATACCTAATCGTATTACTTCTGAGTTGTGTCGATTATTTGCAAAAACACGTTTACAAGTTGTGTTAGTTACCCATATTAATCATCCGAATGAAATTGATAATAATGTAGCTCATGCCATCAAAGATTTAAAGAAAAGTGAGGTAACAGTACTAAATCAGAGTGTTTTATTAAAAAATATTAATGATGATGCTGATGTGCTAGCGAAGTTAAGTAATAAGTTATTTTCAATTGGTATTTTACCTTATTACATCCATTTATTAGATAAAGTACAAGGTGCGGCTCATTTTTTAGTCGATGATGATGAGGCCAAAAAAATCATGCGGCAATTGACAAAAAAACTATCGGGTTATTTAGTTCCAAAATTAGCGCGTGAAGTTGGTGGTGAAGCAAGTAAGCGAGTTTTAGCTATTAGTGATTAATGAAATTTGAAAAGGTCCTTACAATTTATGTTTCAAAATCCCGTTGACGAAAAATAAAATAGACTCTATAATTCGGACCTCTTTAATTAATGCTGTGGAGTTTATACTCTACAACTTGTTGATAAATTAGATTTGGATATAAATCGTCATGAAACGCACATTTCAACCATCAGTATTAAAACGCAATAGAACTCACGGTTTCCGTGCTCGTATGGCTACTAAAAACGGTCGTCAAGTTCTTGCTCGCCGTCGCGCTAAAGGCCGTGTTCGTTTAACTGTTGCTAGCTAATTTAAAGTTGAGTGACTAAACTCACTTTTCCTCGGGAGTTACGCTTGTTAACTCCCTTTGATTTTAATCATGTATTTCAAGAATCTATTCGTGCAGGTTCGCCTTTCCTGACTCTAGTTACACGTAAAAATAATCTAAGTCATCCCAGATTAGGCTTTGCTATAGCTAAAAAACAGGTTAAAAGAGCCCATGAGCGTAATCGTATTAAACGGTTAGTCAAAGAATATTTTCGTCACAACCAACATCAGTTTCCTAATATCGATTTTATTTTGATGGCTAAACAGCCTGTTATACAATTGAATAATCAACAATTAGTTGAGACATTAGATAAACTATGTCAGCAAATCATCAAAAAAAACTAAGTAAATTAATATTAATTGTCAAACAGCATGTTTATGCAGTTAAATATTTGATTATTAATGTTTTTATTTTTGTTATTAGTTTATATCAACGTATCATTAGTCCGTTATTTGGTCCTAAATGTCGCTTTACTCCCAGCTGTTCACAGTATGCCATAATCGCATTAAGGCGATTCGGATTGATAAAAGGTGGTTGGCTAACGGTCAAACGTGTATTAAAATGTCACCCTTTACATGAAGGAGGTGAAGATTTTGTTCCTCCTAAGAAAACTAAAACCAATAGAGAAAAACACTAATGGGATCTCAACGTAATATATTAGTCATTGCTTTACTTTTCGTTTCTTTCCTGATTTGGAAAGCGTGGGTAGATGATCATGCACCAAAACCCCCAGTTGCTAACCAATTGACACAACAAATAGGTGAAGATAGTTCAACAGCGGATTCAGTGCAAGGTAAAACTATCACAATAAAATCTGATGTATTGTCATTAACGGTTAATACCTATGGTGGCGATGTGCAATCTGCTCAATTGTTGAAATATGAGCAGTCTCTTCATTCAGGTACACCTTTCCAACTACTTACTTCTAAACCTGATTTTATTTACATTGCTGAAAGTGGGTTAACAGGTAAAGATGGTCCAGACAATGCAACTCAAGGGTCAAAAAGACCATTATATCAAACTGATCAATCTGAATATGTTTTAGCTGATGGTCAAGATGAGTTGAAGGTTCCATTTACCTATCAAGTTAATGGTGTAACTTATACTAAATATTACATCTTACATCGTGGTAATTATGCTGTTGATGTACAGTATGACGTGAACAATCAAACCCAAAATCCGTTAGAAGTATCAATGTATGGTCAGTTGAAGCAGACTATTGAACTCCCTAAAGATGCCGTTACTGAAGGCGGTGGCGGATTAGGACTAAGCGCATTTCGCGGTACAGCTTATTCCAGTGCCAACACTAATTATAGTAAATATAGTTTCAGTGATATCAAAGATGATGCTTTAGAAGTCAAAACTGAAACTGGCTGGATTGCTATGTTGCAACACTATTTTGCTTCAGCTTGGATTCCTACGCAGGAACAAAATAATTTATTCTATTCACGTGCAACAGCTAACAATTCACAAGCAACAATTGGTTTTAAAGGTGAAACAACAGTTATTCAACCAGGTGAAACGAAATTAATTAATGCCAAATTATGGTTAGGTCCTGAAATTCAAAGTGAATTAAAAGAAACAGCTAATCATCTTGATTTAATCGTTGACTATGGTTGGTTATGGTTCTTATCTCAACCACTCTTTTACTTATTGAAATTTATCCATAGTTTTATTGGAAACTGGGGCTTTTCGATCATTGTGATCACTTTTATTGTGCGTGGTATTTTATTCCCATTAACACGAGCACAATATCGTTCAATGGCTAAAATGAAGTTATTGCAACCTCGTTTACAAGCATTAAAAGAGCGTTATGGTGATGATAGACAAAAAATGAGTATGGAAACAATGGCACTTTATAAACAAGAGAAAGTTAATCCTCTTGGTGGTTGTTTACCATTATTGATTCAAATGCCTATCTTCTTGTCATTATTTTACATGTTAGGTAATACGGTTGAGCTACGTCATGCTCCATTCGCTCTTTGGATCCATGACTTATCTGCACAAGATCCATATTATGTTTTCCCATTGTTAATGGGTGCAACTATGTTCTTAATTCAGAAGATGTCACCAACACCGGTTACCGATCCTTTACAACAAAAATTAATGACTTATATGCCATTAATCTTTACGGTATTCTTCTTATGGTTCCCATCAGGTTTAGTTTTATACTATATTGTAAGTAATTTATTTACGATTGCTCAGCAACGTATAATTTACTGGGAGCTTGAGAAAAAAGGTCTACACGAAAAGAAAAAGAAATAGTATTGCCAAAAAGGAGGATTAAGATCCTCCTTTTTAATAGTTATTTTTTGGTATTGATGTGATGAATATACAACAACAATTTAATTTAATTGGTAACGAAAAAGGTTATTGGTTTGTTAGTCAAAATGGGCGATTATGGTTGCCAAATGGCGAAGTTCCTCATGGTATTGCTAGTGAATTAGGTTTTACCAACAAACTAGCTCAACCAATTGGTGAGTGGAATGGGCAAACCGCTTGGTTGATTTGCCAAGAAATGAAAAACTCTATGTCAACGATTCGCCCCTTACTTAATAATGCTGATCAATCATTATTTAATATGGCTGGCAGGGCGGTACAATTGTCTGAGTTTTATCGTTCTCATAAATATTGTGGTTATTGTGGTCATGAGATGCATATTAGTAAAACAGAGTGGTGTTGTTTATGCAGTAATTGTCACCAACGTTATTACCCACAAATTTCCCCTTCAATTATCGTTGCTATTCGAGATAAAAATAAAATTTTATTGGCAAAACATGTTAGGCATAATCAAGAAAATTTATATACCGTTTTAGCTGGTTTTACAGAGATTGGTGAAACAATGGAAATGACGGTTGCCCGAGAAGTGTACGAAGAGTCAAAAATAAAAATTAAAAATATTCGTTATATTGGTTCACAACCTTGGCCGTTTCCTAACTCCATGATGATGGCCTATTTAGCTGATTATGAGAGTGGTGAAATTACTATCGATAAAAATGAGTTAGTCGAGGCAAATTGGTATCATTATTCTCAATTACCTAAAATACCCGAATATGGCACGATAGCAAGACGTTTGATTGAAGATACAATTATACTTTGTCGTGAATATGATGAGTTTGGTGAGTAAAATTCATCATATTCACTTAATTAACAATTTATAAATATTCAATGGTTCTGGTTAAATCAATTTTACTTGAACCTTCTCCTACTGTTTCACAAACAGCTTTAGTCCAGTCGTTATTTTCGTTGTAAGCGAAATAGGTACAAGTCTCAGTTGATTCTAACTCTTGTTCATTTTTATCATTGATGATTACATTACCTTTTGCTGATAATTTATATGTTCTAGTAATTGTTTTTTCGAGCTGATTATTAGTGTTATAAACTATATCTTTCTCTCTCACTAAAACGGGCAGTTTAGTTCGTTCATCTGATTTTATATAAGCATTATATAAAACTTGTTCAACCAGATCGCCGTTATAAATAATTTTACTATTAAAAACAATATTATTATCGGCAAAGTTGGATAAGGTTGTTTCAACTAAATGACCTTGTTCATCAAATTCATTAATGGCAACAATGTCACCATTATCATCTTTCATACCAATAATATTTTTTGAATCGTCAAAAGAAACATCGTAATTATTCCTAACATCTTTCATGCCATAAATATATTTGGCTGTATCATAGTTTATTTCGCCATATAAACCTTCAAGATCATAATTCTGTACATAACCTTGAGCATTATAATTGATCGTTTTTTCTGTCGGTCCTTGGATTTTTTGGTGTTTGATCAGTTTTTTATGAGGTAGGAGTTCTGGTTCGGTATGAAAAAGATAACTATTACTTACCAATATTGATGATTGGGATTTAAATTCATTATTTATATTTTTGTTTACAGCATTATTCTCAGTTTGGGCCTCTTGATTTTTGCTTGTACTAGAGGCGGCATTTGTTTCTGCCTTTTTTTGATTATCACATCCCGTTAATAAAAAAATAGTCAAAAAGAATAGATAGATATAATTTTTCATAATATTAGTCTCTTAATGTTAGAGTTAGAGTTTTATTTATATCTAATAAAAAAGCTTAATCAACTTCAGTATTTTATTGCAATCTTAGTCTGTTTAGAGCATAAATTTGAATTTCATTTGTATTCGTTTCTTATAGATAAGCTTTACAAATATTAGCAAATTGGAGGTCAAAGATATAGTTTTCTTCAGAATTTTTATTTTTAAATTAACAGATTACTTCGAAAAAAATGATGAGGTAAGAAAATTTAAATATTGATCATATCAATCTGCGATAAGTTGCCGATTGATATGAATCAGATAAAACCATCAATGCTCTGGGTTATTGAGCCATTGAGCTATTTGTTTGGCAAAATAAGTTAAAACCCCATCTGCACCCGCGCGTTTAAAACAGAGTAATGATTCCATGATGACAGATTTTTCATCTAACCAACCGTTTCCAATTGCGGCCATCAACATTGCATATTCTCCAGATACTTGATAGGCAAAGGTTGGTACCGCAAAAGTGTCTTTTACTTTACGAACAATATCTAGGTAAGGCAACCCAGGCTTAACCATTACCATGTCAGCACCTTCACTTAAATCTTGGTAAATTTCTTGTAATGCTTCATTAGCGTTGGCCGGATCAAGTTGATAGGTTTTTTTATTACCACCTTTAATGTTTTTTGCTGAACCTACAGCATCACGAAATGGTCCATAAAAGCTAGAGGCATATTTTGCTGAATAAGCCATTATTTGCGTATTAATAAAATCATGTGATTCAAGCCCATTACGAATTGCGCCAATTCGACCATCCATCATGTCACTGGGTGCAATAATATCAGAACCTGCTTGAGCTTGAACTAATGCTTGTTTAACCAAAGTACTAACAGATGTATCATTTAAAACATAACCACTATCATCAATAATACCGTCTTGGCCATGAGTGGTATAAGGATCGAGTGCAACATCACTTAAAATTCCGAGTTCTGGTAACTCTTTTTTTAGTGCCCTAATTGCTTTAGGAACTAATCCATTTTCGTTATAAGCTTCTTCAGCTAACAGTGATTTTTGAGAAGGCTCAATAGCAGGAAACAAAGACAATATAGGAATGCCTAATTTGGCAACTTGCTCTGCCTCTTTCACTAATACATCAACGCTCATTCTTTTAACATTGGGCATTGATGATACAGATTGAATAATATTTTTCCCTTCAACGATAAATACTGGATAAATCAAATCATCAACTGTTAAACGATTTTCTGCAACTAGGCGACGACTAAAATCATGAGCACGATTACGACGTAATCGTCTTTGGGGATATTGACCGGTAAAGACTGATGACATATAAATACCTATATTTTTGATTAAACGGTCTTATTATCTGACTCAAAAGTAAGATTAGCAAATAATTTGTTATGTCGTAATTATACGATATTTTACTTTACAACTTATATGATTTAGAGGTAAAATTGCGCACTAATTTTTAGTCCCTTGTGATATTAACCAAATTTGAGGTGAGAGGCACATGCCAGTAATTAAAGTACGTGAAAATGAACCTTTCGATGTAGCATTACGTCGTTTTAAACGTTCTTGCGAAAAAGCAGGAGTTTTAGCTGAAGTTCGTAACCGTGAATTTTACGAAAAACCAACAACTATTCGTAAACGCGCAAAAGCAGCTGCTGTTAAACGCCACGCTAAGAAATTAGAAAGAGAAAACGCTCGTCGCACTCGTCTATATTAATATTTATACTGAAAATTTAATTTATTTATTTTTTTAATATAAAAATTTTAACAAGCCGTACTTTTACTACGGCTTGTTGTCTTTGTGTAATGCCATAAATGGTTGAATTTTATCATGAAAGGTCTTATTCCTCGCGATTTTATTTTAGATTTGCTTGCCCGCACAAATATCCTTGATGTGATAGGTAAGCGCGTTAAAATGAAAAAAAAAGGAAATAACTATTTTGGTTGTTGTCCTTTTCATGATGAGAAAACCGCTTCTTTCTCATTAAGCGAAAAAAAGCAGATTTACTATTGTTTTGGATGTGGCGCTACTGGATCTGCAGTAAATTTTTTGATGCAATATGAGCGATTGTCTTTTCCTGAGGCAATTGAAGAGATAGCTAGTATGCAAGGAATCCGTGTTCCATACACGGATAACGAAAATAATCAAGCTGATGCATCAAAGCAAATTGAATCTCGTAATGTTCGTCGAGATCTTTATTCATTGATGTCTAAAATAACTGATTTCTACCAGCAGCAATTAGCATTATCGACTTCGGTAGATGCTCAAAAGTATCTTGAACAACGTGGATTAAACGCAGAGATTATAGCTAGGTATAAAATCGGTTATGCACCTAATTCAAAACAACTAACTTTTCAAAATATAGTTAAGACTGAAAATGAAGTGGTGCTATATGACAAGGCAGGGATGTCTGTCAATAACGATATAGGTAATCGATATGATCGCTTTCGTGGGCGTATCATGTTCCCGATTCGCGATAGACAAGGTAATGTTATCGCTTTTGGTGGAAGGACGATCTTCAATGAGTCGGCGAAATATCTAAATTCACCTGAAACTCCTATTTTTCATAAAGGTTTTCAATTATATGGACTTTATGAAGCTCAAGAAACTAATCGTAATTTAAAGCAATTAATAATTGTTGAAGGTTATATGGATGTTGTTTCTCTTGCACAGTACGGTATTGATTACGCTGTAGCTGCTTTAGGAACAGCAACATCAGAAGAGCATATTAAGCTTCTATTTAGAGCAACAGATTCCGTAATATTTTGTTACGATGGTGATAAAGCCGGGCGAAATGCTGCATGGCGAGCGCTTAATGTATTACTACCTTGTTTGATTGATGGTAAAGATATAACTTTTGCTTTTTTACCACAAGATGAAGATCCAGATAGTTACGTGCGTAAAGTTGGAAAAGATGGCTTTGAAGATTACATAAAAAAGGCGCCTAACTTATCTGAATTTTTGTTCGATGAGTTATTAAAACAGGTCGATTTAAAATCAGCTGAAGGTAAAGCTAAATTGAGTTCACTTGCTATTCCTTTACTTGAACAGGTAAAAGCAAAAGTATTTAGACTTAACTTACTTCAAAAATTAGGGCGTTATTTGGGGCTATTGGATCTATCCCAAATTGAACAATTAATCGCGAATAATAATATAAGCGAAAATAGAACTATTGATTCAGCACCTGTGCCAAAAATGAAATTGACCACTATGCGGATTTTAATTGGTTTGTTACTTCAATATCCAAATCTAGCTAAGATGGTATCTGATATTAACGTTATGAGGCAAGTTAACTTAGCGGGAATTGATATATTTATTGAACTACTTGAATTATGCCAACAATATCCAAATATAACTACAGCACAAATATTAACTGAATGTATTAACCGACCATATTATAAACAGCTAAGTCGTTTAGCAACCTGGGAGTACCATTACCAAGATGATGAAATAGAATCAATTTTTTCTAATACTTTAAAAGAGTTATATGATAATATACTCGCCCAAAGGCAAGATGAACTGATCGCAAAAGAGAGAGTCTCCGGATTAAGTACCGCAGAGAAAAAAGAATTAGCGACACTAATACTTGTTTTATCAAAAAAAGACTAAATATATAGGGTATGTGTAGAAAAATACTTTTTATTCTGCACATATAATACACATGACCGAATAACTAAATGGTGATACTTTATGGAGCAAAATTCTCAATCACAGTTAAAACTCCTAATTATACGGGGTAAGGAGCTGGGATACCTGACCTATGCTGACGTCAATGATCACTTGCCTGAAGAAATCATTGATTCAGATCAGATTGAAGATATTATCCAAATGATCAATGATATGGGGATTCAAGTACTTGAAGAAGCTCCAGACTCAGATGAATTATTACTTTCAGATAATGTTCCAGATGAAGAGGCAGTTGAAGCAGCAACAGCATTAGTTTTATCTAATGTAGAATCAGAAATAGGTCGAACTACTGACCCAGTACGTATGTATATGCGTGAAATGGGTGCGGTTGAACTATTAACCCGTGAAGGCGAAATTGATATCGCAAAACGTATTGAAGATGGGATTAATCAAGTTCAAACCTCAGTATCTGAATATCCAGAAGCCATTACTTATCTCTTAGAACAATATAATTTAATCGAAAGCGGCGAAGTTCGCTTGTCCGACCTTATTACTGGTTTTGTCGATCCGAATGCTGAAGAGTCAGAAGAAGAACTTCCTGAAGAATTGGAAGACGGTGAAGAAGAGATTGATATCGACGATAGTGATGATGAAAGTGAAGAAGAAAGCGATTCTTCAGCTGATGATGATGTCTCTATCGATCCAGAAGTAGCAAAAGCGAAATTTGCTGAATTACAAGAGCAACATGATAAAACTTCTGCTGCAATTAAAAAATATGGACGTGCTCATAAAAAAGCACAACAAGAAATTGAAAATCTATCTGAAGTTTTCAAACAATTCCGATTAGTTGGCAAGCAGTTTGATATTCTTGTTAATAATATGAGAAGCATGATGGATCGAGTAAGATCTCATGAGCGTATTATTATGCGAATTTGTGTTGAACAATGTAAAATGCCGAAAAAACAGTTTATGACTCATTTTACTGGCAATGAAAATAGCATGGACTGGTATAAAAAAGCGAGTACTGGTAAAGGTGCATTTGCTGCTAAATTAAAAGAATTTGAATCATCAATTGAAGAGCAAATTAAAGCTTTACAGCAAATTGAAACAGAAACTAATCTTTCTATCGAACAAATCAAAGATATTAATAGAAGAATGTCTATTGGTGAAGCTAAAGCTCGTCGAGCCAAGAAAGAGATGGTTGAAGCAAACTTACGTTTAGTTATCTCTATTGCTAAAAAGTATACTAATCGTGGTTTACAGTTCCTGGACCTTATTCAAGAAGGTAATATTGGATTGATGAAAGCGGTTGATAAGTTTGAATATCGCCGAGGGTATAAATTCTCAACCTATGCAACGTGGTGGATTAGACAAGCGATCACTCGTTCAATTGCTGACCAAGCAAGAACAATTCGTATCCCTGTGCATATGATTGAGACAATTAATAAACTAAATCGTATTTCTCGTCAAATGCTTCAGGAAATTGGGCGTGAACCAACACCAGAAGAGTTATCTGACCGCATGCAAATGCCTGAAGAGAAAATTCGTAAAGTACTAAAAATCGCAAAAGAACCAATTTCAATGGAAACACCAGTCGGTGATGATGAAGATTCACACTTAGGTGATTTTATTGAGGATACTGCACTTGAGCAACCACTAGATGCAGCTACATCGGAAAGTTTACGTAGTGCAACACGTGATATTTTATCTGGTCTAACACCACGTGAAGCAAAAGTCTTACGTATGCGATTTGGTATTGATATGAATACAGACCATACTCTTGAAGAAGTAGGTAAACAATTTGATGTAACGCGTGAACGTATCCGTCAAATTGAGGCTAAAGCATTACGTAAATTACGTCATCCTAGCCGATCTGATGTTCTTAGAAGTTTCTTGGAATAAATTATAACTTTAGCTAAATCGCCACTTATGTGGCGATTTTTTTAACTTATCAAGCTAATATCATGAATATACTTCAACGATTTAAAATTGATCCATTCTTGCTGACTTTGATTTGCGTTGTGACTACAGCAAGTATTTTTCCATGTAAAGGACAAGCAAAAGTGTTATTTGAAAATCTTACAACTTTTGCTATTGGTCTATTGTTTTTTATGCATGGTGCAAAACTGTCGTTTGATGCGATAATTGTTGGTATAAAAAATTGGCGATTGCATCTGTTGATATTTACTACTACCTTTGTAGTATTCCCTATTTTAGGGGTGATGATGCAGGTACTGGTTCCAACTTTTTTATCAGAAGATCTTTATTTAGGCTTTGTATATCTTTGTGTCCTACCAGCTACCGTTCAGTCAGCCATTGCTTTTACATCAATTGCAAAAGGCAATGTTGCTGCTGCAATCTGTAGTGCTTCTGCATCGACCCTATTAGGTGTCTTTATCACACCGGTATTAGTTGGATTATTAATTCATACTCAAGCTGCTGCTTCAATGAATATATTAGATGCCATTGAATCTATTATGCTTAAACTGATGGTGCCATTTATTGTCGGTCATTTATCAAGACGTTTTATTGGTAAATGGGTTGATAGATATAAAGGTGTAATTTCTAAGACCGATCGTATATCGATATTATTAGTTGTTTATGTGGCTTTTAGTGATGCAGTGGTTAATGGTATTTGGTCGAAAGTCAGCTTTTTATCGCTTTTAGAAATCATTGTATATTCAATAATCCTATTAACTATAGTGTTATTGATTACGACTTATAGCTCGAGATTCTTGGGTTTTAACAAAGAGGATGAAATTACTATTGTATTTTGTGGCTCTAAAAAAAGTTTAGCGAGTGGTATTCCAATGGCTAGTGTAATTTTTCCTATGTCTATAACAGGCATAATAATTTTACCGCTAATGATTTTCCATCAAGTACAATTAATGATCTGCGCTGTTTTAGCTTCTCATTACGCGAAAAGAAAAATATAAAAATTGTTTTGCTCATTGGGTTATTCTCAAGGATAATAGAAGCGCTATTAACAACAGAAAGATATATTATGTTTCATCTATTTGCTGATTTAGAATTTTCTACGATTATATTACTAGTTTTAGCGCTATTTTTTGTTCTTTTTTATGAGGCAATTAATGGATTTCATGATACCGCAAATGCAGTTGCGACAGTAATATATACTAGAGCATTAAAAGAACAGCTCGCTGTTTTTATGGCTGGTATGTTTAACTTTTTTGGGGTATTACTTGGCGGGCTTAGTGTTGCTTATGCAATCGTTCACCTTTTACCTACTGATTTATTACTTAATGTAAGTTCTTCTCATGGACTTGCAATGGTCTTTTCAATTTTATTTGCTGCTATCATTTGGAATTTGGGTACTTGGTATGTAGGTATTCCTGCCTCTAGTTCTCATACTTTAATTGGTGCAATTATTGGTGTTGCATTGGCCAATGCATTTATTATGGATACATCAATCATTGATGCACTTAATATTCCAAAAATGATACAAATCTTTCTATCATTAATCATTTCACCAATTGTTGGTCTTGTTATCGCTGGATTAATGATTTTTTTATTACGAAAATATTGGACCCGTAAAGGTCAAGGTAAGAAACGTAGTAAAAAAAGAGAACGAATTTTTATGACACCAGAACAGCGTGAAAAGCTATATGGTAAAAAGAAACCGCCATTTTGGATTCGTATTATGCTTATTATTTCAGCCGCTGGTGTAAGTTTCTCGCATGGCGCAAATGATGGGCAAAAAGGTATTGGTTTATTGATGTTAGTATTGATGGGCATTGCACCCGCTGGTTTTATTGTTAACATGGGGGCATCAACCTATGAAATTACCAATACCAGAAATGCGATTCATAATATTGAAGAGTACTTTATCACTCATAATGATGATCTCAATACAGTAATTGGTAAACAGTCAGCAGTTGATACTGCAACTCCTGAAAATGATTTAAATAAATATCATTGTGATTATTCTCGATCCTTCACTACGTTAAGTATTGCTAACAATTTGTTCAATAAAATTAACGATTATGGTTCGCTTAATGTAGATCAACGTTCTCAAACTAGACGTATTTTATTATGTTTATCTGATACGGTATCTCATGTTGCTAAACAACCAAATGTATCAGCAGAAGATAAACAGTACCTAAAATCATTAAATAATGATTTATTAAAAACAATTGAATATGCACCAATTTGGATAATTATCGGAGTAGCTTCAGCACTTGCAGTTGGCACAATGATTGGTTGGCGGCGAGTAGCTATTACTATTGGTGAAAAGATTGGTAAAAAGGGAATGACTTATGCACAAGGGGTTTCAGCTCAAATTACTACAGCGTTATCAATTGGTATAGCAAGCTATACAGGAATGCCTGTATCGACAACACAAGTCCTTTCTTCATCTGTTGCCGGTACGATGATTGTCGATGGTGGAGGAGTGCAAAGTAAAACGATTAAAAATATTGCATTAACCTGGGTTCTTACTTTACCTATTTCAATTTTGTTATCTGGGTCACTTTTTTGGCTTGCTCAAAAATTAATTTAGTAGTAAAAAGGAAGTATAAAATCTTAATTTAATTAGAGTGTCAAAATAGGAAGGAGTGAATATTATGGCTTATAAACACATTTTAGTCGCAGTGGATTTATCACCTGAAAGTGAAGTTCTTGTTGAAAAAGCAGTCTCAATGGCTAGACCATATAATGCTCAAATATCACTCATTCATGTGGGCATCAATTACTCTGACCTTTATACAGGCCTAGTTGATATTAATATGAATGATATGAAAGATCGTATCACTGAAGATGCCCATATTGCATTAAATAAATTAGCTGATGATGCAGGTTATCCAATTGCACATACTCTTTCTGGTAATGGTGAATTTGGACAAGTATTAATTGAAGCTATCCACGAATATGGGGCAGATCTAGTTGTTTGTGGTCATCACCAAGATTTTTGGAGTAAATTAATGTCTTCAGCACGCCAGCTAATTAATAATACCCATATCGATACATTGATTGTTCCTTTGAAAGATGATGAGCCATCCGAAGAACCATCTAAATGAAACATACGATATGAACCCGCCTTGTAGCGGGTTTTTTATATATTTTTATCTAAAATTTAGATAGTTATGTTTTCAAACAAGTTGTATATATTTGGGCACCTATTTTTCTTTTCATTCAATATCGGTATACACTTGTAATTATTATGAAGGAGATTGGATATGAATATTGCTTTAGTTACTGGTGCTTCTTCTGGCTTTGGTAAAGCAATTTGCCGAAAACTTATTACTGATGGTTATAAAGTAATTGGTGCAGCCAGACGACTTGATAAATTACAAAAACTTGCACAAGAATTAGGTAATAATTTTTTACCGCTAACTCTTGATGTGACAAAAAAAGACTCTGTTGAAACAATTTTGTTACAGCTGCCTAAAGAGTTTCAGCCTATCGATATATTAATTAACAATGCAGGATTAGCTTTAGGTTTAGCACCCGCATATGAAGCTGATTACAATGATTGGGAAACAATGATTGAAACCAATGTTATTGGATTAGTGCATTTAACATATCAAATATTACCTGGCATGGTAGAGCGTAACTATGGTTATATTATTAATCTTGGATCAGTTGCCGGTACATATCCGTATAAAGGTGGAAATGTTTACGGTGCAACAAAAGCATTTGTTAAGCAGTTTAGTGCTAATTTAAGAACAGATTTATTGGGTAAAAAAATCAGAGTAACAAATATCGAACCCGGATTATGTGGAGGAACAGAGTTTTCCAATGTCCGATTCCATGGTAATGACGAAAAAGCTGCTGCGGTTTATAAAGATGTGGATTTTATTACACCAGAAGATATTGCCAATACCGTCTCATGGTTAGTTAATACACCAAATCATTTTAATGTGAATTCAATTGAAATTATGCCGGTCGCACAAGCTTCGGCAGGGTTATCAGTTTGCAAAGAAGTTTAAGGTGAAATTAAATTACCATTATATGATACCGAGGTTTTAAAAAAATAACAAAAAAGTGAATTGAAAAACAAAATAGACTTGCACTTATGTTAATGGATTGCTATTCTTCTTATTTGTGATTTTGATTGAGGTTTTAGCAATGACATTTTCAGAAGTAACAAAAACATTTGCGACAAGCTTACCTGGTACCGATTCGTATGTAAAACTACGTAAGGCTATGAGGTCATTAATCCAAGAAGATCCGAATAACGCATCGGTTTACTTTTTAATCTTTGGATTTGCTCGCACTTATGTGATGTTATATGAAGATCAGGAAGTTTCACCACAATTTGCTGAAGACAATCAAAAATTAATGTTATCGTATCTCAACATACTTGATGAGGCATTACAAAAACAAAATGCCGAAAGTATCTATCAAGCCTTAAATAAGGTAGTGAATGAATACGAAAACAGCAAAAAGGTATTTTAATTATTTACAGCCTGACATGAAAATGTCGGGCTGTTTTGTTTAGGGTTTAGTTAAGGAAAATTAATGAAAATGGTAATGATGATTTCAGGCATTATTGGTACCACCGGCACTATTATGAAATATAGGGCGGGTTGATTTTTCCTTAAAAATATCGAAAAACCCGCCCCAAAAGGCGGGTTTTTTACTTTGTGAAATAAAAAAGTTCTTAAATAGAAATTAAAGTAAAAAGAATTCAAAATATTAGTTTTATCAGTATTTTTTAAAAATTGCATTTTGAATTATCATTGGCATAAGTTAGAAAAATAAGTAAGGTGTGATATGAAAGTTTTAAAATTTGGAGGAACATCTGTTGCCAACGCAGAACGTTTTTTGCGTGTAGCAGAGATTATTGAAAATAATGCTAAACAAGAACAAACGGCAACGGTTTTATCTGCACCAGCTAAAATTACTAATCATCTAGTGGCAATGGTTGAAAAAACCATTGCAAAACAAGATATACAAACTAATATCTACGATGCTGAAAAAATCTTTGCAGACTTACTAGAAGGTATTTCGAAAGCGGTACCTAATTTTGCCTATGAAGAAATGAAAAAGTTTGCTCTAAGTGAGTTAAATAACGTTAAACAACTATTAGAAGGTATTCGGCTATTAGGTCAATGTCCGGATAGTATTAATGCAAGTATCATTTGTAGAGGTGAAAAACTTTCGATTGCAATTATGCAAGAATTGCTTAAAGCGAAAGGTCATGCTGTAACAGTTATTAACCCTGTGGCAATGCTGATTGCTGAGGGGGACTATCTAGAGTCTACAGTTGATATTGTCGAGTCATCGCATCGAATCAGTGAAATGCATATACCTCCAGAAAATATAATTTTGATGCCAGGGTTTACCGCTGGTAATGAAAAAGGAGAATTAGTTGTTCTTGGACGTAATGGCTCTGATTATTCAGCTTCAGTATTAGCAGCGTGTTTACGTGCCAACAGCTGCGAAATTTGGACTGATGTTGACGGAGTTTATACTTGTGATCCTCGAATTGTCCCTGATGCTAAATTACTAAAAACGATGTCTTATCAAGAAGCTATGGAACTATCGTATTTTGGTGCAAAAGTGCTTCATCCAAGAACAATTTTACCTATCGCTCAATTTCAAATTCCATGTTTAATTAAAAATACTAATAATCCAGATGCAGCAGGCACGTTAATCGGCGCTAATGTTGTTGATAGCTCAACACCAGTAAAAGGTATCACTAATTTAAATAACATGGCTATGATTAATGTATCAGGTCCAGGATTAAAAGGCATGGTAGGTATGTCAGCGCGGGTTTTTTCCGCTATGTCTTATGCTGGTATTTCTGTGGTACTTATTACGCAATCATCATCTGAATATAGTATTAGTTTTTGTGTGCCTCAAACTGAACTCTACCGAGCTGAAGAGGCACTAAGTGAAGAATTTTACTTAGAGTTAAAAGATGGCTTACTTGAACCAATTGAAGTTATCGAAAAATTAGCAATTATCTCAGTTGTTGGTGATGGTATGCGTACTTTACGTGGTTTATCGGCTAATTTCTTTACTGCATTAGCCCGAGCCAATATTAATATCGTAGCAATTGCTCAAGGCTCATCGGAACGCTCAATCTCGGTCGTTGTTGATAATGATGTTGCCGTAATGGGTGTACGTGTGACGCATCAAATGCTATTTGGTACTGACAAAATGTTAGATGTGTTTGTTATTGGTGTTGGTGGTGTTGGTGGTGCATTGGTTGATCAAATTGGTCGGCAACAAAAATGGCTTAAAAACAAACAAATCGATTTACGTGTTTGTGGTTTATTTAATTCCAAACACGCTGTACTTAATCGGGATGGTATTGATTTAACAAATTGGCGCGATCAAATAAAACAAAGCGAGACCAATTATACTCTAAATAGCATTATTGATTTTGCCAAAAATAACCGGCTCCTCAATCCAATTTTAGTCGATTGTACTTCAAGTAGCGATGTATCAGATAAATACGTCGATTTTTTAGCTAATGGATTTCATGTTGTAACGCCAAATAAGAAAGCCAATACAAGTTCGATGGCTTATTACCATCGTTTACGGCAAGAAGCAGCTAATAGTAAGCGAAAATTTCAATATGATACTAACGTTGGTGCAGGTTTACCTGTGATAGAAAATTTACAAAATCTGCTTAATGCGGGTGATGAATTAATCAAGTTTTCAGGGATTTTATCTGGATCATTGTCTTTCATTTTTGGTAAGTTAGACGAAGGTATGTCATTGTCAGAAGCAACTAAATTAGCGAAAGAAAAAGGTTTTACCGAGCCTGATCCTAGAGATGACTTGTCAGGAACAGATGTCGCAAGAAAGCTATTAATTTTAGCTCGGGAGGCGGGATTACAACTAGAACTTGATCAAATTAAAGTGGAGTCAGTATTACCAGCTGAATATTCTAAAGGTAGTATCGATGAATTTATGGCAAAACTACCACAATTAGACGCTCAATTTAAAGAAAAATCAGAAAAGGCAGCTAAAGAAGGAAAAGTGTTACGTTATGTTGGTAGTATTGATGGAAACCAATGTAGCGTTAAGATAGAATCTGTTGATAATGATGATCCACTTTATAAAGTTAAAAATGGTGAAAATGCTTTAGCATTTTATACTAGGTACTATCAACCAATTCCATTAGTATTACGTGGTTATGGTGCTGGTAATGACGTTACAGCTGCGGGTGTGTTTGCCGATATTTTACGAACCACATCTGGAAAAATTGGAGGCTAAATGAGTCAAAAATCATTAACTGTGTATGCACCTGCATCAATGGCAAATATTAGTGTTGGCTTTGATATTTTAGGTGCAGCAATCAATCCAATTAGTGGTGCGATGTTGGGTGACTGTATTACTATCGAGTCTGCAACTGAGTTTAGCTTTACCAGCCAAGGTCAATTTGTTAAAAATTTACCAAAGGATCCCAAATTAAATATTGTTTATCAATGTTGGCAGCGTTTTTGTAAAGCCATGGGGAAAACATTACCGATAAAAATGACGCTTGAAAAAAACATGCCTATTGGTTCTGGATTAGGTTCAAGCGCTTGCTCTGTTGTTGGTGCTTTTGTTGCGTTAAATAAGTTTTTTAATGAACCATTTAATAAATTTGAATTGCTCTCCATGATGGGCGAACTTGAAGGCTGCATTTCTGGTAGTGTGCATTATGATAATGTTGCTCCTTGCTATTTAGGTGGAATGCAACTTATTCTCGACGAAATGGGCATTATAAGTGAGTCAATACCTCATTTTGAAAATTGGTATTGGGTGATGGCTTATCCTGGTATTAAAGTTTCTACAGCTGAAGCTCGAGCAATATTACCAGCTCAATATCAAAAAGCCGATTGTGTCGCGCACGGTCGTTACGTAGGTGGTTTTTTACATGCTTGTTATACTAAACAACCAAAACTTGCAGCAGCAATGTTAATTGATAATATTGCAGAACCTTATCGTAAACAATTGCTACCTAATTTCGATGAAACACAAAGAAAGGTCAAACAACTTGGTGCACTAGCATCGGGTATATCAGGCTCAGGGCCGACGATGTTTGTGGTGGCAGACAACCTTGAAACTGCACAGCAGATTGAGTCGTTGTTAAAAAGTTCTTATCTACAAAATGAAGAAGGTTTTACTCATATTTGTAAAATAGATCCACAAGGTGCAAGAGAGATTTAAGTTATTAAACAAAACAATAATATTAAATCAATAAGAAAACAATTAAAGCATAAAAGAATTGGAACACATTATGAAACTGTATAACTTAAAAGATCATTCAGAGCAAGTTAGTTTCGCGCAGGCGGTACAACAAGGTTTAGGGAAAGAACAAGGTCTATTTTTTCCAGAACAATTGCCAAAATTTTCATCTGCAGAAATAGAAGCACTTTTAAAAATGGACTTTATCACACGTAGTGCCAAAATCTTATCGGCGTTTATTGGCAAAGAAATTAGCGATAATGATATGCATCGATTAGTGCAAAACGCATTCCAATTTCCAGCTCCAGTTAAATCAGTAGAGGATGATATTGGAACATTAGAACTTTATCATGGCCCAACATTAGCATTCAAAGACTTTGGTGGACGCTTTATGGCTCAGGCTTTAGTCCAGGTGGCAGCAGATAAAAAGATTACTATCTTAACAGCAACCTCTGGTGATACTGGTGCTGCTGTTGCCCATGCGTTTTATCACTTACCCAATATTCGTGTAGTGATTTTATATCCGGAAGGAAAAATTAGTCCGTTACAAGAAAAACTATTTTGTACTTTAGGCGATAACATTCACACAATTGCTATTCAAAGTGATTTTGATGCCTGCCAAGCTTTAGTTAAAAAAGCGTTTGATGATGAAGAGCTAAAAACTACAATTGGTTTAAACTCAGCTAACTCGATTAATATCAGTCGGCTTTTAGCTCAAATTTGCTATTATTTTGAGGCTTATGCACAGCTTACGCCAAAACAACGCGAACAATTAGTTATCTCAGTACCAAGTGGTAATTTTGGTGATTTAACTGCTGGTTTACTAGCTAAAACGATGGGGTTACCAATTAAACGCTTTATTGCTGCTACTAATGCTAATGATACGGTTCCACGTTATTTAGAAACAGGAAAATGGGAACCCCATAAAACTGTGGCAACATTATCAAATGCTATGGATGTTAGTCAGCCAAACAACTGGCCAAGAATCGAAGAAATTTATAAACGAGAAGGTTGGGTACTGAAATCATTAGGGCATGCTGCTGTTTCTGATGCCGTTTCCGTAGAAACGGTTCAGGAATTAGATAAAAAAGGATATTTATCCGAGCCTCATGGTGCTATTGCTTATCGTGCATTACGAGACCAGTTGCAAGAAGGAGAGTACGGTTTATTTTTGGGTACAGCTCATCCAGCTAAGTTTAAAGAAGTAGTTGAGGATATCCTTGGCCGATCAATCTCACTACCACAACCTCTGGCTGAACGAGCTGATATGCCTTTACTTTCTCACCATATGCCTGATGATTTTAATAAATTACGTGATTTCTTAATCTCATTGACATGGTAAATTCAATTCCCGCCACCAGATTGGTGACGGTTTTTAGCTTTTTTGAATTACAAGTTAATTAATAGAGCTAGTTTATATTACTTTGTTGATAACTTGTTTAAATGGCTAATTTCGGCTATTGTAATGTAAGTTAAAACGTTATCAGGATATATTTATGCACTGTCCGTTTTGTAATGCAGATGATACAAAAGTTATTGATTCTCGTTTAGTTGGTGAAGGGTTTCAGGTTCGTCGTCGTCGACAATGTGTCGAATGTAATGAACGTTTTACGACATTTGAAGTGGCTGAATTAATTATGCCTAATGTTATTAAAAGCAATAAAGTTCGCGAACCTTTCAATGAAGATAAACTCCGCAATGGTATAAAACGAGCACTAGAAAAACGCCCTGTTAGTTTTGATGCAATTGAAGATGCAATTACTCGAATTAAATCGAAACTGAGAGCAACAGGAGAAAGGGAAGTACCGGCCAAATTAATTGGTAATTTTGTTATTGAAGAGCTTAAAAATCTCGATAAAGTTGCCTATATTCGTTTCGCATCTGTCTATTTTAGCTTTGATGATATTGAACAATTCAGTAATGAAATTGCTAAGTTACAACAAAAGTAATCCTCATTATGACTATGAATAAAGATCAATTTTATATGCAGCAAGCTATTGAGCTTGCTAAACTTGGTCGCTTCACTACTACCCCTAATCCTAATGTCGGTTGTATCATTGTTAAAAATGATCACATCATTGGTAAAGGTTTTCATATGAAAGCTGGTTTACCTCATGCAGAAGTCTATGCATTAAAAATGGCTGGTGATGAAGCTAAAGATGCTACGGCTTATGTAACGCTAGAGCCTTGCAGTCATTATGGAAGAACGCCTCCTTGCGCAGATGCACTGGTTAAATCGGGAATTAAACGAGTTGTTATTGCTATGCAGGATCCTAATCCTAATGTCGCTGGACAAGGTATAAAGAGATTAACTGATGCAGGCATTGAAGTTTGTGTTGGCGTGTTAGCTGATCAAGCCGAAGCCATTAATAAAGGCTTTTTAAAACGGATGCGAACAGGTTTGCCATTTGTACAACTAAAAATGGCAGTTTCTTTAGATGGTAAAATAGCTATGGCATCAGGCGAAAGTAAATGGATAACCTCCGTTGCGGCAAGACAAGATGTTCAGCAATATAGAGCTCAGGCAAGTTGTATCTTAAGTACCAGAAAAACAGTTCAGGAAGATAATGCGAGTTTAACGGTTAGATATAATGAATTACCTGATTCAATTAAAGAAATTTACCCTTCTACCGAAATTCGTCAACCTATACGAGTGATAATCGATAGCAAGAATCAAATGACGGGTGATGAAAATATCTTTAATCAGCCTGGTGAAACTTGGTTGGTTAGAAAACAAAATGTTCTAATATCATCACCAAATACAAAACTTATCATTGAATCATCAAACAGTCATCAAGTCGACTTATTAGAATTATTATCCATATTAGCCAAGCAGCAAATAAATTCTGTATGGGTTGAAGCTGGATCTCATTTAGCCGGTGCGCTAATTGAGCAAAATCTCGTGGATGAGTTAATCATCTATTATGCACCTAAATTACTTGGTCATAATGCACAAGATATGTTTGTATTACCTCACTTACAAAAACTTTCGTTAGCACCTCAGTTCCGATTTGAATCTGTTGAAATGGTGGGAGATGATCTGAAAATAATGTTGAGGAACGGGGTTTTTTGATAACTTTTATTTAAATATATTGTGCTATTTAACAATTTTTGAGTTGTTAATATTCTATTTTAACGATTAACTATATCTCTGTAATTTAAAAATAAAGTACAAACTGAGTATATTTTTACACTACTTAATCGGTTCAGTTCCTTTCTAGGGTTTATCGTTTACAACTTGTATGATAAATTTTATCTGTTTTTGAGTTAGGTATTTATCTTTTAACATAGGATGTGAAATGGCTAAAGTATCTTCGGCACAATTAAAGCGGCGATTGGAAATTGCTGCGATTGTGCGCAAAAATGGAGAAATAAAAGTTGATGAGTTATCTGACATGCTACAAGTTTCTCATGTAACTATTCGTCAGGATTTAACATATTTAGAACATCAAGGGTATTTAAAACGTTTTTTTGGGCGAGCAATCTATATTTCGCCTGAAGATTTTATTAGCAATTCAAATAGTGTGTATCCAAGTCGTTTGGCATCATATCTTAATACTGATAATAGTGATGTTAATTTAGTAAAAACTTGTCTAAATTATATTAAAGATGGTGATACAATTTTTTTAAGTCATGGTCATTTGATTCGAAAATTGATTCCTTTTCTGCATAATAAAAAATCATTAACAGTTATTTTAAATGATATTAATAACGCGAAACTGGTTAGAGAATTCTCAGATGCAGAAGTGATTCTTGTTGGTGGTTTTTTAATAAATGGTAATGTACTACAGCATCCTAACTTTTCATCATCTATATTAACGCAATTCCCAATATCACATTTTATATTCGAATTCGCAGCTATTAATACTAACAATTATTTAGCTATTCAAGATATTGAACATCAAGAACTTTATCAACAGATATTAAAAAGTTCAGATCATTCTATCGGTATTTTACCACCAAGAATCAGCAGTAATGATAATCATACTATTGGTAAATTAAAAAACATGGATGTTATTATTTTATCCCGCTCCGCTGTTAATGAATATCATCAACTATTGCTTAATTCTAATTTTAAACAACATACAACAAGTAAATATTCTGTGACTTACCATAATGCATTGGAGGCCTAATTAACATGGATGTTAAAATTTGTACAATGGGCGAATTGTTTGTTGAATTTGTTGCTAAGGAATTCAATCAACGGTTTGATTATACAAATGAATATATTGGACCATACCCTAGTGGAGCCCCGGCTATCTTTGCAAATCAAGTTGCCAAATTAGGTTTTCCAGTTATCTTTTTAAGTTGTGTAGGAAAAGATCCTTTTGGAAAAATGTGCATTAACCGACTTAAACAAGATGGGGTTAATGTTAATGGGATCACTTCTCACAATAAAGTAAAAACAGCTAGCGCATTTTCAACGCAAATTGGTCCAAAAGAGCGAAGTTTAATTTATAACGTTTTAAATAGTGCCTGTGGCTTAATTTCATTTGATCATGTGAATGAAGCTTTATTAAAAGACTGCAATCATTTACATATTATGGGTTCATCACTTTATTCATTTCGAGCCATTGATGCGATGTGCAAAGTAATAAATTTTATTAAAAGCCATGGTGGAACTGTTTCTTTTGATCCTAATTTCCATAAAGAAATGTCTGAGATTCGTGAGATAGAACAGTCTTTTAGTTATATATTAGAATTTACCGATATCATGTTGATTAATGAAACACAAGTTAGGTATTTTTCTGAAAATAATGAAAGTGATGAAGAAACGATTAAAGCTTTATTGGAGAAAGGTATCAAACATCTCGTGGTGAAGAAAGGCAGTGATGGTGCGAATTATTATTGTTGCGATGATAAAAATAATATTAATACAATTTATTCTAAGGGTTTTAGTATTGATGCGATTGACCATTCGGGTGCTGATTACTGCTTCGATGCAACTTTTGTGAGTTTACTACTGTCAGGATTTAGTGCTGAACAGGCTTTAATGTATGCAAATGCTTGTTATGCGTTGTCTTCATCTTATAAAGGACCAATGGAAGGAACATCATCCCTTATCGCGATTGAAAAATTCTTATCGGAAAATATAAATAATTAATCTTATTTCAAACCCTAAAAAAAATCCCAATAACAATGTTATTGGGAAAACATAAGGAATAGGAAAACAATGAAATAAATGCATTGTTGTACATATTATGCACTCTTTTCAGATAAATTTTAGTTAAGATATGCGTAGGTTTAGTTAAATTGTTAGTATTTGTTTTGTTAATAAATAGTAAATCTTTTAACTGATTTCGTTATAAGAATATTTCAAGTAATGAATTTAAAAATAATTTCCCATGCTCTGTGATTTGCCAGCATTGGTTGTTATCAATCAAATATTTTTTTTCAATAGCAGTCGATATCTGCTTATCAATAGAGTGTAAAGGTAAAAAAGTTCGTTGTTCAAATTCGGATTTAGGTGTCGCTTCAAATAATCTAAATCTATTCATAAAAAATTCAAATGCTAACTCATCTTTAGGGACAGTATAAGATTGTTCCAAATAACGTCCTTCTAAATATCCTTTAGGATGTTTTGTTTTTACGGTGCGAATAATTGTGCCATCATTTTGGGTTAATTTTCCATGAGCACCACAACCAATACCGATATAATCACCAAACCGCCAATAATTTAAATTATGTTGGCATTGATAATTGGCCTTTGCATAAGCAGATGTTTCATATTGTAGGTAACCATGCTTAGTTAATAATTGATGGCCTTGTTGATAAATATCCCATAACATATCATCATCAGGTAAAACAGGCGGTTTAGAACCAAATAAAGTGTTAGGTTCTATTGTAAGTTGATACCAAGATAAATGTGGCGGTGCAATTTCTATTGCCTGTTTTAGATCACTCAATGCATCACATACTGTTTGATTAGGTAAGCCATGCATTAAATCTATATTAAAGCTTTTTAACTTTAAATTTTGTGCTAATTTTCCAGCATCTATTGCTTCTTGCGGATTATGAACTCGTCCTAATTTTGCAAGCTTATCTGCTTGAAAGCTTTGTACACCAATTGATATTCGATTAATTCCAGCTTGTTGATATCCCTTAAATCTTTCTACATCAACTGAATTAGGATTGGCTTCAATTGTTATTTCTGCGTCGTGATTAATTGGTATAATTTTATTTATACTCATTAATAATTTATTAATTAACTCCGCGGAGAAAAGACTGGGTGTACCTCCACCAATAAAAATAGAGTCAATAGAACGATCATTTGAAAGCACGACGTCTTGTTTTAAATCATTAATTAAATGATTTATATATGCTGAATAATCGGGCGTTTTCTTCATGTTATGTGAATTAAAATCACAATATGGACACTTTTGTACACACCATGGCATATGTATATATAAACTCAACGGGATTTTATATTGAACCATATACCTTTCCTCAAATTTTTAAAAAAAGTGTCAGCAACTGATAAGAAATAGCTGGCTATATTACTCCAATTTAGTAAAAAAAGCTTTTATTCCGTTTTTATAATTCGAATAATGCGCGTACAATTAATGACTAAAGACGATGTTCGCCAAGCAAATTAGATAGTTAGGAGTAAATATGAGTATTATTAAGCAGATTTTAGATAGTGATTTATCAAGTACATCAGTGAGTGCATCAGTTAATCAATGTACATTTGGTGAATTGCCTGTCATAGTGATTAAACATAAAACGTGTTCAGCAGCAGTATCGTTACAAGGTGCTCATCTTTTATTTTGGCAACCTTCAACAGAACCGACACCGGTTATTTGGTTAAGTCAAAAAGCTAACTTTAAAAAGGAAGTTGCAATTAGAGGGGGAGTACCAATTTGTTGGCCATGGTTTGGTAAATTGGGTGATCCTATGCATGGTTTTGCGCGTCTGGTTGAATGGAAATTAGATTCTTGCAAAGAAGATAATAATGGAGTGAATTTAACTTTATCATTAACTAATAATCAGCAAACAGAACAGTTTTTCACAAAACCTTTCCAAGCTTGGTTAACCATTCATGTTGGACAAACGTGTGAAGTGAATTTATCTTGCACTGGGGATTTCGAAGCAACAAGTGCATTACATACTTATTTTGAAGTTAATAATATTAATGATGTCACTGTTAAAGGTTTAGGCGATTCTTATCAAGAACGCTTAGCAGTTGAAAATAAACCATCAATTTCAGGGCAACTTACCTTTAATCAAGAGGTTGATCGCATTTATACCCATGCGGATGACTCAATCCTTATTACCGATGGTAAACGAACAATTAAATTAACTAATGTTAATGCAAGTGATGTTGTTACTTGGAATCCTTGGATAGATAAAGCTAAAGCAATGGCGGATTTTGCTGATGAAGAATATCAATCTATGGTATGTGTTGAAACGTGTCGTATTAATAAGGCGTTAAAATTATCGCCAATACAGAAATCAACATATGGATTTAAGATTGAAGTTATTTAATCATTAGGTTTTGATATTGCAAACGCAATCAATATAAGACTATATCTTTATTAAACTGATTATTTGATTGCGTTTACAATCATAACACTTTATAATCCTTAGCGCTTTTTAGAGCATCAATTTTATAGCCAACTACTGGGTCGCCTGTAATTGGTTTTTTATTTAGAATAAACAAGAGAAATCAATATGTTTAAATTTAAAGCAGAAGTTAGAAAAGAGCATGGTAAGGGTGCGAGCCGCCGCCTGCGTCACGCTGGTCAGTTCCCAGCAATTGTTTATGGTGGAACAGAACCTGCAATTTCTATTGTGTTAGATCACAATCAAATTTTCAATATGCAAGAAAAACCAGAGTTTTATTCTGAAGTACTAACTATTGAAATTGACGGTAAAGCAGTTAAAGCTAAAGTGCAAGCAGTACAACGTCATCCATTTAAACCAAAATTAGTTCACATGGATTTTGTACGCGCATAATCATATGTTTGTTGAAAAATCATTCAACAATATCTTTAAATAAAAGGTCACCTAAATGGTGACCTTTTATTTTTTACTATAGTCTTAAAACGACAAATACCTATTGTTATAATTTATTCTATTAACTTGATGTATATTGGTATCAAACATAATAAAATAAATTGTAGATTACACCATTTTAGGAGAAACTCATGTCTGATATCCCAGCTTGCGATTTGGTAATTTTTGGCGCTAAAGGGGATTTAACAAGGCGCAAACTCTTACCGTCTCTATATCAATTAGAAAAATATGGAAAGTTGCCAAAGCAGACAAAAATTTTAGGTGTAGGTCGAGCTGATTGGGATCAAGCCGCTTACACTGGGGTTGCAAAAGATGCGTTAACCACATTTATGACTGAACCACTAGATGAAAGTATTTGGCAACGTTTTAGCCAACGCCTTAACTTTCATAAATTAGATGTTAATGACATTGCCGGTTTTAATTTATTAAAAGATAAGCTTGAAAAGTCACATCCTGCTATTTTCTATTTTGCGATGCATCCCAATGCCTTTGGTACGATTTGCCAAGGGTTAGCTGAAGCAGGTTTAAATCAGGCTCAAAATAGAATTGTAATGGAAAAACCACTAGGTTTTGATCTGCAATCATCAAAGGAAATTAATGATTCAGTTGCAAAATTTTTCAGTGAATCACAAGTTTATCGTATCGACCATTACTTAGGAAAAGAGTCAGTTTTAAATTTACTCGCACTTCGTTTCGCTAATCCTGTATTTGCTTCGCTTTGGGATAGAAATTCTATTGATCATGTTGAAATCACTGTTGCAGAACAAGTAGGAATTGAAGGTCGCTGGGGTTATTTTGATAAAGCGGGTCAAATGCGTGATATGGTGCAAAACCATTTATTACAAATTCTGACGATGATTGCCATGTCTCCACCTGCAAATCTTGAAGATAATAGCTTGCGTAGAGAAAAGATTGCTGTACTTAATGCATTACGTCCAATTAATAAAGCAAATATCCGTGAAAAAGTTGTTAGAGGACAATATACTGCAGGGTTTGTTAATGGTATCAATGTTCCTGGTTATTTAGAAGAAGATGGTGCAAACAAACAAAGTAATACGGAAACATTTGTTGCTATTCGAGTTGATATTGATAATTGGCGTTGGGCGGGTGTGCCTTTTTATTTACGAACCGGCAAACGTTTACCAAGCAAGTGTTCTGAAGTAGTAGTTTATTTTAAATCTTTACCCCTTAATTTATTTAGTGAGTCTTATTCTGAACTACCGCAGAATAAACTAACAATTCGTCTACAGCCAGATGAAGGTATGGATATTGAGATTTTAAATAAGGTGCCAGGATTAGACAGTACACATAATTTACAAACGACTAAGTTAGATTTAAGTTTTAGTGAAACTTTTCATCAACAAAGTGCTGATGCTTATGAGCGGTTGTTACTTGAAGTGATGCGAGGAAGACAAGCATTATTTGTTCATCGAGATGAAGTAGAGGCAGCTTGGAAATGGGTTGATTCAATTATTAGTGCCTGGAAATTAGATAATGAACCACCTAAAACTTATCCTGCTGGTACTTGGGGGCCTGTCGCTTCGGTTGCTTTGATAACTAAAGATGGTCATTCATGGCATGAGTTTGAATAGAGGAATTTAACAATATGTTTACATTAAAAAAATATCCAAATAGTCAATTATTAATTGAAGATTTAGCTGCTTATATTGTCAAAGATTTGAAACAAGCTATTGATAAAAAGGGACATGCTTCTATTGCTGTATCAGGTGGTAAAACACCTATTCCATTATTTAAACTATTAAGCCAACAAGATTTAGATTGGCACAATGTTTTTATTACATTAGTAGATGATAGATGGGTAGATGATACCGATGATGCTAGTAATGAAAAATTAGTGTTAACTTACTTATTACAAAATAAAGCTAAATTGGCCAATTTTGTAGGTTTAAAAAATAGTTGTGATAATCCATTTGATGGTGCAGAAATTACAGACAAAATTTTAAATAAAATTCCTATGCCTTTAGATGTTTTAATCTTAGGAATGGGAGAAGATGGTCATACAGCCTCACTTTTCCCTGGTGCGGCAAATTTGCGGGCTGGTTTGGATATGAAATCAGGTCGCAAAGTTGTTGGAATGACTCCATTGACGGCTCCATTAGACCGCATTACTTTAACATTACCAACTATTTTAGATAGTCAAAATATCTATCTGCATTTAGTTGGAGAAAGCAAAATGCAGGTATTACAACAAGCAGAAAAGGGAGATGATATTAATCAAATGCCAATTCGTGCAATACTGCAACAAAACAAAGTCAATGTAATTGGTTTTTGGACAGCATCTTAACTGAACAATCAACTTTGCCAGTTTTACTGGCAAAGCTCTCATTTCTGGTCTTATATTAAAACACCTATTGAGCTATTTTTAATCATTAATAAATTGATTATTTGTGACTTTTTTTATTATTGGTTTGTTTCGGATATTAATAAACACTGTTAATAATTTCGTCTTACCATTTCTAAGCGCTTCACTTAATTTGTTAGTGCTCACTTATTATCTTATTAATTTCTTAAATTGTTAGAAATTAATTGATTAAATATCTATTATTTTTGTAACTTTTGTGGTAAAAAGTGGGGTTAAGTGGTAAAAAATAGGTTTTTAATTAACGTATTGATTTTTTAATAATTTAAAAACAATAAAAATTAACAATTACGGTGCTTTCATGTTTAGTGGTGCAATTTCAGTCAATTTAGATAGCAAAGGGCGAATAGCAATCCCTACTCGTTATCGTGAATTTTTGCCTGATGGTTTAGTTTGTACCATTGGTTTATATCACCCCTGTTTGACACTTTATTCAATGACTGAATGGCAAAAAATTGAATTACAGCTATCAACATTATCAACAGTTGTTGAAGCAGAACGAAGAATTAAAAGACTATTATTAGGTTATGCAACGGAATGTAATTTAGATAATGCAGGACGTATTTTACTTCCACCAACTTTACGTACTTATGCAAAACTAGAAAAACATACCATGTTTGTTGGCCAATCTAATAAATTTGAGATATGGGATGAAGCAATTTGGTATCAACAAATTAGTGATGACATTGCCACATTATCAACAGATGTTGAAAACTTATCAGAAAATTTAAAAAGTCTAACAATTTAATAAGAGTAAATAAAGATGGATTATCAACATAAAACTGTTTTGTTAAATGAAGCTGTGGCTGCATTAAATATAAAAAAAAACGGTATTTATATTGATGGTACTTTTGGGCGTGGTGGTCATTCTAGGTTAATTCTTGAACAATTGGGCGAACAAGGGAAACTAATTGCAATTGACCGAGATGAACGTGCTGAACAAGCCGCACTTAATATAACCGATCCTAGGTTTACTTTTATTCGAGGAGAGTTTTCGAATGTACATCAATATATCAATGATTTAGGGTTGTTAGGTAATATTGATGGCTTTTTATTAGATCTGGGGGTTTCATCTCCACAATTAGATGATCCTGAAAGAGGATTTTCTTTTATGCGAGATGGACCACTTGATATGCGGATGAATAACCGTAAAGGTGTAACTGCAAGTGAGTGGTTACTAAATAGTGATGAAAATGATATCGCATGGGTTTTAAAAACTTTTGGGGAAGAAAAGTTTGCCAAAAGGATTGCACGTGCAATTGTGGAACAGAATAAAGTTTCACCAATTACTCGTACATTAGAATTAGCAAATCTAATTGAAAAAGCAACACCGAAAAAAGACAAAAATAAACACCCAGCAACACGCTCGTTCCAAGCTATTCGCATTTATATAAATAGTGAATTGGAAGAAGTTGAGCAAGCCTTAAATAGCAGTTTGTCAGTGCTTGCTGCTCAAGGAAGACTTGCAGTTATTAGTTTTCATTCATTAGAAGATAGAATTGTTAAACAATTTATAAATAAACAGAGTAAAGGTCCTAATTTACCAGCTGGCTTACCATTAACAGAACAACAAATTAAACAATATGGTGATGCTAAATTAAAATCACTTGGCAAAATTAAGCCAAGCAATAATGAAATATATGGTAACCCGCGTTCTCGAAGCGCGATATTAAGGATAGCAGAAAGGAAAAATGAATAGTAACAATGAAATTTATCAAAGAAAAAGTGTAGATATACACAATCAAAAAAGACCCAGCAAAAGTTTATTTGGATTAATCCTTAGTGATTTGCTCGGCCATCAAAAAATTTCATTATTGTTATTGGTTTTTATTATTATTTCTGCTGGAGCTGTATTAGTTATAACCCAGCAAGTCCGTAAACAATTATTTGAACGTGAACAATTATTACTCGAACAAGATGTTTTAGAAAGTGAATGGCGTAATTTAGTTATTGAGGAAAATGTACTTGCTGATCCAAAACGTGTTGAAGATAAAGCTAAAAATCAATTGGGCATGTCATATGTGACACCGCAAAATGAAACCGTTATTGTGATAAAGAGTAAATAATGAAGTTTGCTAATAAAAGAGATAATGTAAAACATACTACAAAGTCGAATAAAGGGAATAAATTAAATAGTAAAAAACAAATTTTTACCCTCACTCGATTTTATATTGTTTATGGTTTTATTATTTTAGCAATTATTGGTTTACTTGTCCGATTGGCAATTTTACAAATAATAGAACCTGATAAGTTAATTGCTGAAGCCAATAAACGCTCAATTCGTCATCAAGAAATGAGTGCACCTCGAGCAATGATTACGGATCGTAATGGCAGAGCATTGGCTGTTAGTGTACCTATGTATGATGTTTGGGCTGATCCGAAAATTGTTGTACAAAAAGGCGGAGTTGATCCTAATGATATCCGTTGGCAAGGATTAGCAAAGACATTGAATATTCCAATGTCGACACTAGAGCAAAAATTGAGTAATCCATCAATGCGTTTTGTTTATTTGTCTAAACAAATTACACCAACAATATCGGATTATTTGAAACAATTAAAATTACCTGGTATTTCGTTTGCCAAAACATCTAAACGTTATTATCCAGCAGCTGAAAATATAGCACAATTAATCGGTTTAACTGACATTGATGAAAATGGAACGGAAAAAGGTTCAGAAGGAATTGAAAAAAGCTTTAATAAATGGCTGATTGGTGAATCAGGACAACGTGTTGTTAGGCGAGATCGCGTTGGTAGAGTTATAGAAGAATTAGAAAGGACTGAAAGTGAAGTTGCTTCTGATTTGACATTAAGTATTGATGAACGTTTACAATCGCTCGTTTACAGTGAACTTAGTCAAGCTGTGGAATTTAACAAAGCTGATAGTGGCACAGCTGTTTTAATTGATGTTCACACGGGTGAAATATTGGCCATGGCAACCAGTCCATCCTATAACCCGAATAATCGATCTTCAATTGATTATAGTTTATTACGAAATCGAGCGATAACAGATGCATTTGAGCCAGGTTCAACAGTTAAACCTTTAGTTGTTATGGCTGCATTAGAGAAAAAAATAGCTGATTTAAACACGGTTATTGATACTAGACCTTTTTTGGTAAATCGTTATGAAATCAAAGATGTGTCTTATCAAAAAGCCCTAAATTTGGCTGGTATCCTTGAAAAATCAAGTAACGTCGGTGTGAGTAAGTTAGCTTTACAAATGCAATCAGGTGACCTTGTTGAGTTTTATAGCCGTTTTGGGTTAGGACAACCAACTGAACTCGGTTTAGGTGGAGAAGTGAGTGGTTCAATTGCTGCTGATAGAACAAGAAAATGGGCTGATATAGAAAGAGCGACGTTTTCTTTTGGTTATGGATTAAGTGTTACCCCACTACAGCTAGCTAGGGCTTATGCAACTATCGGTAGCTATGGTGTTTATCGACCTGTTTCAATATTAAAAATTAACGAGCCAGTAGAAGGTAAACGTGTTGTAGCTGAAAAAACAGCTAAAACAGTAGTGCAATTAATGGAAGCGGTTGCTGTGACTGGAGGTGGTACCAAAGCTTCTGTCCCTGGATATAGTGTAGGTGTTAAAACGGGTACAGCTAAAAAACTATCTGGTGGACGATATGTTAATCAATATTTAGCTTATACCGCTGGTATTGCACCAGCAACAGGACCTAAATATTCACTGGTTGTTGTTATCGATAATCCAAAAGCTGGGCAATATTATGGTGGTTCTGTTTCAGCCCCTGTTTTTAGCCGTATTATGGGGGGAGTTCTTAGAACAATGAATGTAAAACCAGATCGTCAAGTTGATGGTCAAATGATTGTATATTAATAGGTAATAAATAATGGCAACAAGCACATTTAAAACTTTATATAACTTATTAGGTGGGAATCAACTACCAGTAGATGATTTCCCGCTTAATCAATTAGTAATTGATAGTCGGAAAGTGCAAAAAGGAGATGTGTTTGTAGCTATTAAAGGGTATACCGTTAATGGTAAAGATTTTATTCCTCAAGCAATTTCATCAGGTGCTGTACTTGTTCTAACTGAAACAAACAGAAAATCAAATGATTTGAAAATTGATTACCTAAATCAAAAAGACGAGAAAGTTATTCCACAAATAAGTGTGTTTCAACTTTCTCAAAAATTATCAAAAATTGCAGCTGATTTTTATCATTCGCCTTCTAAACATTTATCTGTAATTGGAGTAACAGGGACAAACGGTAAAACGACAATTACGCAGTTGATTGCACAATGTGCAACTTTATTAAATAAAAAATCCGCATTGTTAGGCACGATTGGTAATGGTGTTTACAATCATCTCGAACCCTCGCCAAACACAACTTTATCTGCTGTAGAAGTTCAGTCTTATCTAGCTGATTTTGTAGCAAAACGTGTTCAAGTTGTGGCAATGGAAATTTCTTCCCATGGGTTATCGATGAATCGGGTAAAAGAATTACATTGTGCAGCGACAGTATTTATTAATCTAAGCCGAGATCATCTTGACTATCATAAAACGATGAATAGATATGCTAAGGCAAAATGGTCGCTATTTAGTTCTGATGAAAAAGAAAAGCAGGTAGCTAGTTCAGGAAAACCCATTATTAATTATGATGATGCTTATGGACGACGTTGGATTGATAAATTATCAAAAGCGACTGCAGTATCATGCCAACCTAAGTCATTGCGACGCTTGAAGATGATGGACAACCCTTTTGTTGGTGTGTCAATGATTGAATATCATGATAAAGGTGCCGAAATTTATATGGAATCAAGTTGGGGTAATGCCATTATTCATAGCCGATTACTAGGTGAATTTAATGTATCAAATTTACTATTAGCAATCGCAACATTACTAACACTTGATTATCCATTTTTTGCAGTAGTCAATATGGCATCGTATCTTAAGCCAATATGTGGTCGCATGGAAGTGATACACGTGAAAAATAGCCCAACGGTAATCATTGATTATGCCCATACACCTGACGCTCTACAAAAAGCATTACAAGCAAGCCGCATTCATTGCAAAGGTAAATTATGGGTGATTTTTGGCTGTGGAGGCGATAGAGATACAGGTAAAAGACCATTAATGGGGGAAGTTGCTGAACAGTTTGCCGATAAAATTGTATTAACTAATGATAATCCTCGTACTGAAGATGAAATAAAAATTATTCATGATATACAAGAAGGGCTAACTGACGTTAAAAATACACAAGTTATTACTGATAGAGTTGAAGCTATCACAAAGACCCTAGCTCAAGCCAAACCTGATGATGTTATTCTAATAGCTGGGAAAGGACATGAAGATTATCAGATTATAGGTATAACAAAGCATCATTATTCAGATCAAGAAACCGTAAAACAGATTTTAGGAGTAGAGAATCAATCATGATTCCTTTAGATATTAAGCAAGTTGAAAAAATAGTTAATGGGACTTCTTATCATATTCAAGATGAGAGATTAACTATTGAAGAAATTTGTACTGATTCACGAAAAATTACTCATAAATCACTATTTATTGCATTAGTGGGTGATAAATTTGATGGTCATTTATTTGCTAAACAAGCTATTAAAGATGGAGCTTGTTTGGTAATTGCTAATCACAAACTCGACGATGATATTCCTCAAATAGTAGTAAATGATACCCATTTAGCATTAGGTCAAATCGCTTCATTTGTGCGAGATCAAAGCTCAGCTAAAATTGTCGCGTTGACGGGTTCATCAGGTAAAACATCTGTGAAAGAAATGACTGCTACTATTTTACAGCAGTGTGGTGAAACACTTTATACTCAAGGTAATTTTAATAATGATATTGGAGTTCCATTAACGTTATTAAGATTATCAAAGCAAGATCAATTTGCAGTTATTGAACTGGGTGCAAATCATATTGGTGAAATTGCTTATACCACTCGTTTAGTTAAACCAAATAGTGCACTCATTAATAATATTGCTTTAGCTCATATTGAAGGTTTTGGTTCACTTGAAGGGGTAGCAACAGCTAAAGGTGAAATCTTTGAAGGGCTTTCAGAAAACGGCATCACGATTATTAATTTAGATAGTTGTTCTGATAATTGGTTAAAAGAGCTAAATAATAAAACTGTTTGGACCTTTTCTTTACATAATTCTTCTGCTGATTTTTATGCTAGTAATATAAAAGTAATGGATCAGACTATTTTCACATTGTGCACACCAATTGGTGAGAGTGAAATCACCTTACCATTAGTTGGTGAGCATAATGTATCTAATGCAATTGCTGCTGCAGCTTTAGCAATATCAGTAGGTGCAACTTTAATAGAAGTTAAGAAGGGATTAGCAACGTCGAAATCTGTGAAAGGGCGTCTTTACCCAATTAAATTAAATCAAACTCAATTAATTTGGGATGATTCCTATAATGCTAATGTTGGGTCAATGTCGGCTGCTATTAATGTTTTAGCAACTCAACCAGGTTATCGAGTTTTAGTTGTAGGTGATATGGCGGAATTGGGACATAACGCAAAAAATTATCATCAACAAATTGGTGAATTAGCTAAACAACAAAAAATTGATTGTGTTGTCAGTGTTGGTGATTTAAGCGAATTGATTAGTCAATTTAGTGGTGTTGGACACCATTTCGTTGATAAACATAAAGCAG
The DNA here is from genome assembly GCF_001693745.1 of Gilliamella sp. wkB72. Classification (NCBI taxonomy): domain Bacteria; kingdom Pseudomonadati; phylum Pseudomonadota; class Gammaproteobacteria; order Orbales; family Orbaceae; genus Gilliamella; species Gilliamella sp. wkB72. The sequence goes on from NZ_LZEI01000013.1 coordinate 114,287, forward strand.
TGGAGTTTTTGTTAGCGTTATTACAAAAATATCCAAACTTAACTATGTTAGTTAAAGGTTCACGTAGTGCAAGAATGGAAGAACTAATCACAGAAATTCAATTAAAAACAGGTCAGGATTAAAAATTATGTTGGTGTGGATATCAGAATATTTAGTTAAATATTTTACTTTTTTTAATGTTATTTCTTATCTAACGGTAAGGGCTATTCTTGCGTTATTAACATCATTGGCAATTTCGTTAATTATGGGGCAAAAAGTAATTGATTGGCTTCAAAAATTACAAATTGGTCAAGTTATTCGCCACGATGGTCCTGAATCTCATTTAAGTAAGAAGGGAACACCAACAATGGGTGGAACGCTTATTTTAGCTTCTATTTCGTTTTCTGTTTTTCTATGGGCAGATCTACGAAATCCTTATGTTTGGGTAACCTTATTTGTTTTACTTGGTTATGGTCTTGTTGGGTTCGCTGATGATTATTTAAAAGTTATCCGTAAAAATACTGCGGGTTTAATTGCTAGGTGGAAATATTTTTGGCAGTCAGTTATTGCATTAATTGTGGCTTTTGGTCTTTATGCATATGGGAAAGATAGTTCCGTAACAGTATTAGTTGTTCCTTTTTTCAAAGATGTTATGCCGCAATTAGGGTTATGGTTCATTTTACTGACTTATGTGGTTATTGTTGGTGCAGGTAATGCAGTAAATCTTACTGACGGTTTAGATGGCCTAGCAATTATGCCAACTGTGTTTGTAGCTGCTGGTTTTGCTCTTGTTGCTTGGGCGACAGGTAATGTTAACTTTGCTGCATATTTACATATTCCATATATCAAATTTAGTGGCGAACTAATGATTGTTTGTACTGCAATCATTGGTGCAGGTCTTGGCTTTCTATGGTTTAACACCTATCCGGCGATGGTTTTTATGGGTGATGTAGGCTCGTTAGCTTTAGGTGGTGTGTTTGGGATTATCTCAGTACTACTGAGACAAGAATTTTTATTATTAGTAATGGGTGGAATTTTTGTTATAGAGACATTATCCGTAATTTTACAAGTAGGCTCGTTCAAATTAAGAGGTAAACGAATTTTCAAAATGGCACCAATTCACCATCATTATGAATTAAAAGGTTGGCCAGAACCAAGAGTAATTGTTCGGTTTTGGATTATTTCACTGATGTTAGTCGTAATTGGTTTATTAACCTTGAAATTACGTTAAATAAAATAGAGTAGGATTGCATCATGGTTGACTATCAAGGTAAAAAAGTTGTTATTATCGGATTAGGGATAACAGGACTTTCGTGTGTTGACTATTTTCTTGCTCAGAATGTTATACCGAAAGTGATTGATACACGTTTATCTCCTTCAGGATTAGAGCAATTAGATGATCGTGTTATTTATCATTTAGGAAATCTAAATATAGACTGGCTATTTGAAGCAGATCTGATTATTGCCAGTCCTGGTATTGCATTATCTACACCTGAATTACAAAAAGCCGCTGAAAAAGGTATTGAGATTGTTGGTGATGTCGAGCTTTTTTGCCGTGAAGTTAATCAAGATAGAAATAAAAAAATTATTGCTATTACAGGGGCAAATGGTAAAACAACCGTTACTACATTGGTTGGGGATATTGTCAAAGAGGCTGGATTAAAAGTTGGCGTAGGTGGCAATATCGGTGAACCTGCTCTTTCACTATTAAAACAAGATTGTGATATTTATGTGTTAGAACTTTCAAGTTTTCAGTTAGAAACGACATCAAGCTTACAAGCTTCTGTGGCAACAATATTGAATATTTCCGAAGACCATATGGATCGTTATCCTCTTGGTTTAATGCAGTATGCTGAAGCTAAACAACGCATTTATCACAATGCAAAATGTTGTGTAATTAATCATGATGATAAATTGACTAAACCAAAGAATAATCATCACCACTGTGTTTCATTTGGAATAAAGGCTGGGGATTATCATTTAGATGATAATTATAAATACTTGATTGCACAACAAAAGCCAGTCCTAGCGACTAACGCAATGAAATTAATTGGATGTCATAATTATTTGAATGCATTAGCAGCATTAGCTATTGCCGATAGTTTAAACATTGATCGTGATTCAAGTTTGAAAACTATTGCTAATTTTCAGGGGTTACCTCATCGCTTTGAGTTAGTATTTGAGAGCAATGGGGTAAAATGGATTAATGACTCTAAAGCAACAAATGTAGGTAGCACAGAAGCTGCTTTAAATAGTGTTATATGTAATGGAAAATTGTTTTTATTGCTAGGTGGAGATGGCAAATCAGCAGACTTTTCACCTTTGATTCCTTATTTAAAAGATAGAAATATTGAAATTTTCTGTTTTGGACGAGATCGAAATTTACTTGCTAATTTAGCGCCTAATATATCAACGATTACAGAAACGATGGCTGAAACGATTGAATGTATAGCTAAAAAAGTAGCACCAAAAGACGTGGTGTTGCTTTCGCCTGCTTGTGCAAGTTTAGATCAGTTTAAAAATTACATTGAGCGCGGAAATCTTTTTGCACAACTTGCTAAGCAGTATACTCAAAGGGGTGAAAAATGACATTCTTTTGGATAAGAAAACAAGTAAATCCAAATATTCCTTTCGACAACCAGTTGCTTTGGACAGTGATTGGTTTAATGATATTTGGTTTAATTATGGTGACATCCTCATCAATGGCATTTAGTGAAAGTGCTCCTTTCTTTTATACCCAACGCGAGTTAATCCAAATTGGAATGTCGCTATTTTTAATGTGTATAGCTTTATATATTCCTATGCAACGTTGGCAACAATTTGGATCAGTTTTATTAATTATTTCAATTATTATGCTGATAGTTGTTTTGGGGATTGGTTCTTCAATTAATGGTGCGTCGCGTTGGATTCCGTTAGGTGTTTTTAATTTTCAACCAGCTGAGCTTTCTAAATTATCATTATTTCTATTTTTAGCAGGTTATCTAGCTCGTAAATCAGATGAAGTTCAAAACGGATTTTGGGGCTTTTTTAAACCTATGGTGGTGATGGCTGTTTTATCAATTTTATTACTAAAACAGCCTGACTTAGGTACGGTGATTGTATTATTCATGGTCACAATCGGCATTTTATTTATTGCTGGTGCTCAATTATGGCAATTTATTGCCATTTTACTAACTGGGGTTGGTGCAGTTGCTTGCCTTATTTTATATGAATCTTACCGTTTGACACGTTTAATGACATTCCTTGATCCATGGCAAGATGCCACTGGAGCTGGTTATCAGCTTGTTGCTTCATTAATGGCTATTGGTAACGGTGGTATAACTGGACAAGGAATTGGTAATTCTATTTTTAAATTACGCTATCTACCTGAATGTCATACTGATTTTATTTTTTCAATTATTTCAGAAGAGTATGGATATATCGGTGTCGTAGCTTTGTTGTTATTACTTTTCTTTCTAACATTTAAAGCATTAGCTATAGGATATCGGGCGTTAAACGAAGGATCTCAATTTTCAGGCTATTTAGCTTGTGAAATTGGCATTTGGTTTGGTTTTCAAACTTTTGTTAATGTTGGTGTAACATCCGGTATGTTACCTACAAAAGGTTTAACTTTGCCATTTATTAGTTATGGAGGCTCAAGCCTTATTGTAATGAGTATTGCAGTTGCAATATTACTAAGAATAGATTTTGAGTTTAGACAACAACAAGCTCAAGCAAGAATAAGGTCAATTAAATAATGAAAAAGTTATTAGTCATGGCTGGTGGTACTGGTGGGCATGTATTCCCTGGTATTGCTGTTGCTCATCATTTAATGAAACAAGGTTGGCAAGTAAGATGGTTAGGTACAGCTGATCGTATGGAGGCACAGTTAGTGCCTGAAAATGGAATTGAAATAGACTTTATTCAAATATCTGGCCTACGTGGCAAAGGTAAACTAGCATTATTAAAAGCGCCTTATAAAATATTGAAAGCTGTTTTACAAGCTAGGAAAATTTTAAAAGCGTATCGTCCTGATGTTGTTTTAGGTATGGGTGGGTATGTTTCAGGGCCTGGTGGAATAGCTGCCAAAAGTTTAGGTATTCCAGTGGTACTACATGAACAAAATGGCATTGCGGGATTAACAAACAAATATTTGGCTAAAATTGCAACTAAAGTTTTACAAGCTTTTCCAACAGCATTTAAAAATGCTGAAGTGGTTGGTAATCCAGTTCGTAGTGACTTATTAACAATTGAAGAACCCAGTGAAAGACTCAAAAATAGACAAGGCCCTATTAGAGTCTTGGTTATGGGTGGTAGTCAAGGCGCCAAAGTAATCAATACTGTTGTTCCTCAAGCAATTTCAAAATTGTCTGATAAATTTATTGTTTGGCATCAAACGGGCAAAGGAATGTTAGATGATGTAATTAAATCTTATCAGAACTGTAACATTAACCAAGTAACAGAATTTATTAGTGATGTTAAAGAAGCCTATAGCTGGGCTGATATAGTTATTTGTCGAAGCGGTGCATTAACTGTGAGTGAAATAGAAGTTGTTGGTATTGGTGCTATTTTTGTTCCATTTATGCATAAAGATCGCCAGCAATTTTGGAATGCAAAATCTTTAGCTGATATTGATGCTGCTAAGATTATTGAACAGCCTGATTTTAATGTTGATTCATTATTTCAATTACTTTCAAACCTAAGTCGACAAGAATTAGTTGAAATGGCTGTAAAAGCGAAAAGTTTATCCATTATAAATTCGACAGAAAGAGTGGCAGAAACACTGATTTCAGTGGTAAAATAACGAATTTTATTTATAATTTTAAGTAACAGTTTTGTTAAGTTCTGTTTGAGATCAAAAAATGACTTTACTTAATAAATAATTAACCAGGGGTTTAATAGTGAATACTAAGGAATTAGCTGAATTAAGAGCAATCATTCCAGAAATGAAACGTGTCAAACATATCCATTTTGTGGGTATTGGCGGTGCCGGAATGGGAGGGATTGCTGAAGTTCTTGCTAATGAAGGCTATCAAATTAGCGGTTCTGATATTGCTGAAAATGCAGTAACACAACATTTAGAAACATTAGGCGCAAAGATTGTTATCGGACATGCTGCTGAAAATGTTCTTAGTGCAAGTGTTGTTGTTATCTCATCAGCGATTTCTCAAGATAATATAGAAGTCGTTGCAGCTAGAGAAGCTCGTATTCCTGTAATTCAACGAGCTGAAATGTTAGCCGAATTAATGCGTTTTCGATATGGTATAGCTATTGCAGGAACCCATGGTAAAACGACTACCACAGCAATGGTAACGGCTATTTATGCAGAAGCTAAACTCGATCCAACTTTTGTAAATGGTGGTTTGGTTAAAGCAGCAGGAACCCATGCTAGATTAGGTAGTAGTAGATATTTTATTGCAGAAGCCGATGAAAGTGATGCTTCATTTTTACACTTACAGCCTATGGTATCTATAGTAACTAATATTGAACCTGATCATATGGATACTTATCAAGGAAGTGTTGAGAATCTTAAACAAACCTTTATTTCCTTTTTACGTAATCTTCCTTTTTATGGATTAGCTGTTATGTGTTATGACGATCCTATTAATCGTGAATTGTTACCGATTGTTGGTCGTAAAATTATCACTTATGGTTTTAGTGAAGAAGCCGATGTTGTTATTAAAAATTATCGTCAGGAAAGAGGCGTTAGTTACTACACAGTGTGTCGCCCAGATCATAACGATTTAGAAATTGAATTAAATGCACCTGGCAAACATAATGCCTTAAACTCAGCAGCAGCAATTATCGCTGCGACTGAAGATGGTATTGATGATAATTCAATTATACAAGCTTTAGCAAAATTTGCTGGAACTAGCCGTCGATTTGATCTATTAGGTATTTTTCCTGATGGAAATGGAAAAGATATTATGATGGTTGATGATTACGGACATCATCCAAGCGAAGTTAATGCCACAATTCAGGCAGCTCGAAATGGTTGGCCTGATCGTAGATTGGTGATGTTATTTCAACCACATAGATTTACGCGTACTCGTGATTTATTTGATGATTTTGCGCAGGTTCTTTCTCAAGTTGATGCGTTAGTTATGTTAGATGTATATTCTGCTGGTGAACAGCCTATTGCAGGCGCAGATAGTCGATCACTTTGCCGTTCAATTCGTAATCGTGGAAAAGTTGATCCAATTTATGTTTCTGATTTAGATCTTCTACCTGAAATAATGAAAGAATTATTACAAGGTGGGGATTTGTTATTAACTCAAGGTGCTGGAAGCGTTGGCCGAGTTGCCCGTCAGTTAGCCAGTAGCCAACTATTTTCAAAAGAGGTTTTATAATAATGGTTGATAAAGTTGCTGTGTTGTATGGTGGGACCTCTGCTGAACGAGAAGTATCACTAAAATCAGGTAAAGCAGTATTTTCAGGGTTACAAGAAAATGGTATTGATGCTCATCTTATCGATACTAAAGATCACTGTATAACAAATTTGAAGCAAGAAGGGTTTACTAAAGCTTTTATTATTTTACATGGTCGAGGTGGCGAAGATGGTATTACCCAAGCTATTTTAACTTATCAAAACATTCCTTATACCGGAAGTGATGTTTTATCATCAGCTTTAACCATGGATAAGTTAAAAACAAAACTAGTTTGGAAATCACTTGGTTTACCTGTTGCTGATTACGTTATGGTTGAAAAATCGCAATTAATTGACATTGAAAATATTGTTAAAAATCTTGGGTTACCATTATTTGTTAAACCAAGCCATGAAGGCTCAAGTGTTGGTATGACAAGAGTTGATAAGGCAGAAGAATTAAAAGCTGCTATTGATGTTGCATTCAAATATGATAATACCGTAATGGTTGAATCGTTTTTATCTGGCCCTGAGTTTACCGTTGCGATAGTTGGTGATGAGGTTTTACCAGCAATTTACATTAAGCCTGCTACCAATTTTTATGATTATGATGCAAAGTATTTGTCAGATAAAACCCAATATTTCTGTCCAAGCGGATTATCTGATGAAAAAGAACAAGAGATTCGTAAATTAGCTTTAGATGCTTATAAAGCCGTTGGTTGTCGAGGTTGGGGTAGAGTGGACATTATGTTTGATAATAATGAAAAACCATATTTACTTGAAGTAAACACTGCTCCAGGAATGACAGACCATAGTTTAGTACCAATGGCAGCAAAAGAATACGGATGGTCATTTAGTGAATTGGTTAAACGTATTTTACAATTAGCAACCATATAATTGGCTTTATTTTATGAAAAAAGTCCGACAAGCAGCGCACAAACGAGAACATCAAAATAGAAGAAGGTTGCTTGTTTTTCGTAATTCAGAACAAATGATAGGTTTTTTGTTCTTTATTATAATTATTTGTATTAGTGCCTGGGCTATCAATTGTGTTAAGAACTGGATGGAAGATCCAGATCAGATGGTTTTATCACAATTGACTTTAAGTGGAGAGTATACTTACACAACTGAAGATGATCTTCGACAAGCAATATTAGGTTTAGGATTGCCAAATACCTATATAGGACAGGATGTTGACGATATTCAACAAGAAATAATGCGATACCCTTGGGTTAAACAAGCTAGTATCCGTAAGCAATGGCCGGATAGGTTGATTGTTTATATTGAAGAATACAAACCTGCATTTTACTGGAATGATTTATATCTACTTGATAATGCTGGCAATGTATTTAGTGTGCCATTAGATCGTTTGGGTGAATTGCAATTACCTAGGATATATGGCCCTGAAGGTAAAGCAAAAACAATATTAGAAACGTATTTTAAGCTAGAAGAAATTTCTAGAAAGTTAGCTAATAACAAGTTTGCATCAGAAATTAAAGCAGCTATAGCTGATGAACGTAATGCTTGGCAATTGCTGATTAAACAATGTACAGCTGATTTATGTTCTGAAAGTCAGGATATAAAATTGATAGTTGGTAGTGAAAAAATAGAACAACGCTATCAACAATTTATTAAATTATTTCCTGAAATTCAGTCTAGAATGCCAGCTGATGAAAAAATAACGGCTGCTGATTTGCGTTATGAAAACGGCATCGCAGTACAACGAGAAAAAATATCGCAATAAGGAATAAATAAAGGCTTAAGTATGAAAGCAACAGAGAAAAAATTGGTTGTTGGACTTGAAGTTGGCACATCCAAAGTACTTGCCCTTGTCGGTGAAGTGCTTCCTGATGGTGTGGTCAATATTATTGGTGTTGGACATTGTCCATCGAAAGGCGTTGATAAAGGTGGTGTAAATGACCTTGAATCAGTTGTTAAATCAATCCAACGAGCAGTTGACCAAGCTGAATTAATGGCTGATTGCCAAATATCTTCTGTTTATTTAAGCCTATCGGGTAAACACATTCGTTGTCAAAATGAAATAGGTATGGTGCCAATTGCTGATGAAGAGGTTACGGCAGAAGATGTCGAAAACGTAGTTCATACAGCTAAATCCGTTCGAATATTAGATGAACATCGTATTTTGCACGTTATTGCTCAAGAGTATTCAATTGATTTACAAGAAGGCATTAAAAATCCTATCGGATTATCTGGTGTAAGAATGAAAGCGAAAGTTCATTTGGTCACCTGTCATAATGATATGGCAAGAAATATTGTTAAGGCTGTTGAACGTTGTGGTTTAAAAGTTGATCAACTTATTTTCTCTGGGTTGGCTTCTAGTTATGCAGTCTTGACTGATGATGAAAAAGAATTAGGTGTATGTGTTATTGATATCGGTGGCGGAACAATGGATGTTACTGTTTATACAGGTGGTGCATTACGTCATTCGGTAGTTATTCCTTATGCTGGCAATGTTGTTACTAGTGATATCGCTTATGCATTTGGTGCACCACCAATGGATGCTGAAAATATCAAAATTCGTTATGGTTGTGCTGTCGGTTCATTAGTTGGTAAAGATGAAGTTATTGATGTGCCGAGTGTTGGAGGACGACCATCACGCTCATTACAAAGACAAACATTAGCAGATGTAATAGAACCACGCTATTCAGAACTTTTATCTTTAGTCCAAAAAGAATTACTAGTGTTACAAGATGAACTTAAGAAACAAAATGTGAAATATCAGTTGGCAGCAGGGATTGTTTTAACTGGTGGAGCATCTCAAATTAAAGGCATGGTTGAATGTGCTGAAAAAGTTTTTCAAAATCAAGTTCGTATTGGACAACCTTTGAATATTTCAGGATTAACTGATTATGTGCAAAAGCCTTATTGTTCTACAACCGTAGGCTTATTGCACTATGGAAAACAAAGTTTATTGAATGATGATACTAAAGATAGCAATAAATCATCATTGAAAGGGATAGCTAAAAGATTGACCGGTTGGTTTAAAAAAGAATTTTAGCTAATATATTTAATAACTTCGTAGACATTGTAGCTGGTTATCTGTACAATGTTGTTAGATCGTAAATTTGGAGATAAGTTATGTTTGAGCCTATGGTTGCGGATGATGAGCCAGCAGCAGTCATTAAAGTTATTGGTGTAGGTGGCGGCGGCGGTAATGCTGTTGAGCATATGATTGCTGAACATATTGAAGGCGTTGAGTTTTTTGCAGCAAATACTGATGCACAAGCATTGAAAAGAATTAAAGTTGGTCAAACTATCCAAATCGGTAATAATGTGACCAAAGGACTTGGTGCTGGAGCTAATCCAGAAGTGGGAAGGAATTCAGCAGAAGAAGATCGTGATGTTATTCGTAGTGCGATTGAGGGTGCCGACATGGTATTCATCGCAGCCGGAATGGGTGGCGGAACAGGAACAGGTGCAGCTCCAGTTGTTGCAGAAATTGCTAAAGAACTCGGTATTTTAACTGTAGCTGTTGTTACAAAGCCTTTTGGATTTGAAGGTAAAAAACGTATGGCTTTTGCTGAGCAAGGTATTGCTGAGTTAGCTAAACACGTTGACTCTCTTATCACAATTCCAAATGATAAATTATTAAAAGTATTAGGTCGAGGCGTTAAGCTATTAGACGCTTTTGCTGCTGCTAATGGTGTTTTAAAAGGTGCAGTACAAGGTATTGCTGAATTAATTACCAAACCAGGTCATATCAACGTTGACTTTGCCGACGTTAGAACGGTAATGTCCGAAATGGGTTACGCTATGATGGGTTCTGGTCGTGCGAGTGGTGATAACCGTGCCGAAGAAGCTGCTGAAATGGCTATTTCAAGCCCGTTACTTGAAGATATTGATTTATCGGGTGCGCGTGGCGTGTTAGTTAATGTTACAGCAGGTCTTGATCTTGGTTTAGAAGAATTTGAAACTGTTGGTAGTACTGTTAGAGCTTTTGCTTCTGACAATGCAACTGTGGTTGTTGGTACTACATTTGATCCAGACATGTCTGATGAAATTCGTGTGACAGTGGTTGCAACTGGTATTGGTATGGATAAACGTCCAGAAGTTAAAATTAATAAGCCAGTTACATCACATGGTTCATTATTTGGCCAAACAAATCATTTGCCACAGCAACAAGAGGAACCAATGCCTAAAGTTGTTAATGAACCAGCGGTTTCTCCAATGGAAGAACATAAAATTTTAGATATTCCTGCTTTTATCCGTAAGCAGGCTAATTAGTATTGAACTTATTTGATTTCTTATTGTCTAATGGATAATGGAAGCGAATAAAAAGAGTAGGTGCGAAGTGAAACAAAGAACCTTAAAAAAGACAATTCAAGCAACTGGTGTCGGTTTACATACTGGCAAAAAAGTTACTTTGACTTTACGTCCTGCGCCAGAGAACACAGGTGTTATTTATCGCCGTACAGATTTAAATCCGTATGTTGATTTTCCTGTGGATGCAAAATCTGTGCGTGATACAATGCTTTGTACCTGTTTGGTTAATGAAGATAATGTTCGTATTTCAACTGTTGAACATATCAATTCTGCATTAGCTGGGCTCGGTATAGATAATATTATTATTGAAGTAAATGCGCCCGAAATTCCAATTATGGACGGAAGTGCAAGCCCATTCGTTTACTTATTATTAGATGCTGGAATTACTGAGCAAAATGCACTGAAAAAATTCATACGAGTTAAAGAAACTGTTCGTGTCGAAAATGGTGATAAATGGGCAGAAGTAAGACCATATAGTGGTTTTCGATTAGATTTCACTATTGATTTTCGTCATCCAGCTATTGATAACAGTTCACAACGTTACCAATTGGATTTTTCTTCAGAGTCTTTTATTCGTCAAATCAGTCGTGCAAGAACGTTTGGATTTATGCGAGATATTGAAGCATTACAATCTAAAGGATTATGTTTAGGCGGTAGCTTAGATTGTGCAATTGTTGTTGACGATTATAAAGTTCTTAATGAAGATGGTCTTCGTTTTGAAGATGAATTTGTACGTCATAAAATGCTAGATACCATTGGTGACTTATACATGAGTGGCCATAATATGATTGGTGAAGTAGTGTGTTATAAATCAGGTCACGCTTTAAATAACCAACTATTGCAAGCGTTATTAGCTAAACAAGATGCTTGGGAATATGTCACCTTTGATGAAGAACAAAATGTTCCTGTTGCTTTAGGTACAAGACAGCTTGTTTTAGCATAAGTCATTAAAATCATATTATAAATTTACTAACGCTTCCGATTTGGAGGCGTTTTTTATTTTAGAATCAATGAGATAATCATAATGAATAACAGCCATTTTTTTGCTCATTTATCGCGTTTAAAACTAATTAATCGTTGGCCTTTAATGCGTAACGTGAGAACTGAAAATGTATCAGAACATAGCCTTCAAGTTGCTTTTGTTGCACATGCTTTAGCGATAATTAAAAACAAACGATTTAATGGTAATGTTAACCCTGAACGCATAGCATTACTGGCTATGTATCATGATGCATCAGAAGTATTAACGGGTGATTTACCGACACCGACTAAATATTACAACCTAAAATCATATTATAAATTTACTAACGCTTCCGATTTGGAGGCGTTTTTTATTTTAGAATCAATGAGATAATCATAATGAATAACAGCCATTTTTTTGCTCATTTATCGCGTTTAAAACTAATTAATCGTTGGCCTTTAATGCGTAACGTGAGAACTGAAAATGTATCAGAACATAGCCTTCAAGTTGCTTTTGTTGCACATGCTTTAGCGATAATTAAAAACAAACGATTTAATGGTAATGTTAACCCTGAACGCATAGCATTACTGGCTATGTATCATGATGCATCAGAAGTATTAACGGGTGATTTACCGACACCGACTAAATATTACAACCTAAAATCATATTATAAATTTACTAACGCTTCCGATTTGGAGGCGTTTTTTATTTTAGAATCAATGAGATAATCATAATGAATAACAGCCATTTTTTTGCTCATTTATCGCGTTTAAAACTAATTAATCGTTGGCCTTTAATGCGTAACGTGAGAACTGAAAATGTATCAGAACATAGCCTTCAAGTTGCTTTTGTTGCACATGCTTTAGCGATAATTAAAAACAAACGATTTAATGGTAATGTTAACCCTGAACGCATAGCATTACTGGCTATGTATCATGATGCATCAGAAGTATTAACGGGTGATTTACCGACACCGACTAAATATTACAACCTAAAATCATATTATAAATTTACTAACGCTTCCGATTTGGAGGCGTTTTTTATTTTAGAATCAATGAGATAATCATAATGAATAACAGCCATTTTTTTGCTCATTTATCGCGTTTAAAACTAATTAATCGTTGGCCTTTAATGCGTAACGTGAGAACTGAAAATGTATCAGAACATAGCCTTCAAGTTGCTTTTGTTGCACATGCTTTAGCGATAATTAAAAACAAACGATTTAATGGTAATGTTAACCCTGAACGCATAGCATTACTGGCTATGTATCATGATGCATCAGAAGTATTAACGGGTGATTTACCGACACCGACTAAATATTACAACCCACAGATCACATCTGAATACAAAAAGATTGAAAAAATAGCTCAAAATAAACTCATTAATATGTTGCCAAAAGAGTTACAAGATGACTTTAAAACACTAATTGATGACGATTATTATGATGAAGATGAAAAAAGCATTGTAAAACAAGCAGATGCTTTGTGTGCATATCTTAAAACAATTGAAGAGCTTAGTGCGGGTAATAATGAGTTTAGGTTAGCAGAACAACGATTGAAAAAAACATTATCAGATCGTAATACTCCAGAAATGGATTATTTTTTAGATGTATTTGTCCCAAGTTTCAGCTTATCATTAGATGAAATTACAATGGATGAATAGTTTTAGTAAACTTAGTAATCATTTACAGCACAATTAATAACAAACTAAATAAACTATTTTTGATAAATATAACGTTTTACTGGACGGCCAATTGGTAAATAGGTCAAATGGCTTTCTATTTCTCCTAACTCTTCTAAATAATCAAGATATTTCTTAACCGATATCCTAGATAAAGGAATCAATTCGATAATATCGCTCATAGAGAAATCTTGTTGATAGTTAACAATAACATCTCGAACAGATTGTAAAGTTTGTGAGTCGATTCCCTTTGGTAATCTATTTGTAGTATTAAAGTTTTTAGTGAAAATTCGATCATCTAATTGATTCTGGTTTAGTATTTCGGAAGATGATAATAGGCGAATCCTTTCTTGATATGAAATCAAAGCCGTACGAAATCTCTCAAAAGTGAAGGGTTTAACAATATAATCAATGACTCCTAAACGTAATGCGGTTTGGATATCATTGGTATTACATGCGGCGGTTACCATAATAATATCTATTTTAGGGTAACTAATTCGAATATATTTTAACAGATCAAGACCATTTAGTTTTGGCATAAAAACGTCAAGCAACAATAGATCAATATGATTATCATGGATAAAATGTAGCGCTTGTTCTCCATTAGTAACAGTTGCCACTAAATTAAAACCAGGAAGCATTTGCAAATATTTTTTATTGAGCTCTGCTACCATCGGATCATCTTCAACAATTAAAACTTCTACCATATGATTATTTTTTCCTATAAATCTCTTCTAATGGTAATAATACCTTAAAGCAAGTCCCTTTTTTATTATCAGAATCACATAATTGTATTTGCCCATCTAACTCATCAATACTAGCTAATACTAAATAAAGCCCAAAACCACGATTATCGCCCTTTGTCGAATAGCCTTTTTGAAAAATATATTGAATATCATTTTCAGAAATACCTTCACCATTATCATTGATTTCAATCTGAAAATTAGAATTATCAATAACTAAACTCACCTTTATCTGCTTATCATCCAAAAATTGTACTGCATCAAGTCCATTATCAATTAAATTACCAAGTATTGTAACTAAACCATGTGTCACAGATGTATCTGCTATTGGTGCCAAAATACCATCAATATTAAACGTTAATGTCACATTTAGCTCACGTGCTCGGCTAAATTTACTATTTAAAAATCCTGCAATAATTGGATCTTTAATATATTGACTAACAAGTTTAGATTCCGCTTGTTGATTGCCAATAATTTCTTCAAGATAATCAATTAATTCAGATTTATTGTCATTAAAGGCTAACCCATAAATAACATGTAATTTATTATTAAACTCATGAGATTGTGAACGTAAAGCATCGGCATAACGATTAACTCCTGTTAAATTTTCTGCCAATCTACGTACTTCTGTCATATCTCTAAATGAAGCAATAGCTCCAACTAAAATATCATTAACAAATAATGGAGTTCGATTGGTTAGTATCACCACGCCATTAATATTTTGTTCACAATCATATTCAGCTTTTCCACTCATCATCACTTCGTGCAGTCGAGTATTTGGAATAAAGTCACCAATAGGTAAGCTTATAATATTTTCTTTATCTTTTTTTATGCGCAAAATTCTAATTGCTTCATCATTGATCTGTGTAATTAATCCATCTCGATTGATAACCACAATGCCTTCTTTTACCGTTCGGATAATAGCATTTCGCTCAGCAAATAGCTGTGCCATTTCAACTGGCTCAAGGCCGTATAAAATTTTCTTTATATTGCGAGATAACAAATAGGCCAAAAGAATAGCTATCGATAATGAAGCAAACAAGGATAGCCAAATCGGCTGACTTGTTCTTGATGCTAAATGATTAATTTTTTGCAAGGTCTGACCAACTAAAACTACACCAATTTGTTGATCTTTATCATTCATAATTGGCTTAAAAGCCCGAACAGAATCTCCCAATGTGCCTTTCGCAATTGAAGTATAGGACTCACCATTTAATGCGCGCTGTTCATCTCCACCAACTATAGTTTGACCTATTTTATTTTCATCGGGATGCGAATATCGAACGCCTTGCATATTAAATATCACAATAAAATCAGTTTGTGTTAATGCTCTGGATTGTTCTGTTGTTTTTTGAATGGAAGCAATATTTTGTGGTGTAGGATTTTGTATTTCGTCAATGATACTTTGTGATGTAGAGATAATATTTGCGATATTCTCAACTCGTTGGCGAGAGTTGATAAGATATTCGTTATTCACTACATGAACAATATAAATATTTTGTGCAATAACTGAAAGTATAAACACTAAGCAAATCAGGCTTATTAACTTAACGTTGAGTGGTAATTTATTAAATAAATATCTCATTCTCATTTACTGTATAAAAAGCGATCACTTACTATCATAACTTATTAGGCAGGAAAACCTACTAATAAATTTCGTATTAGTAGGTTTATAGCTAATTTAATCGACTATTAAAGATTATTTGCTGCATTTTTTACACTTTCAGCAACCACCTTGGCTACATTAGGTTCAAATGCATTTGGCAATATACAATCAATTGATAGTTTGTCAGGTGTAATGATATTGGCTAATCCTTTTGCTGCTGCAAGCTGCATGGCTAATGTAATATTTTTTGCTCTAGCATCTAAAGCGCCTCTAAATATGCCAGGGAATGCTAAAACATTATTAATTTGATTCGGATAATCACTACGCCCAGTACCGACAATATAAGCACCAGCTGCTTTAGCTTCGTCTGGGAATATTTCTGGTGTTGGATTTGCCATAGCAAAAATAATTGATTTTTCTGCCATCGTTTTAACCCAATCTGCTTTTAATACTCCTGGGGCTGAAACACCAATAAACACATCAGCACCTTTAACCGCATCTTGTAATGTACCTTTTTGTTTGTTCTTATTGGTTCTCTTCGCCATGGCTAAATGGTGAGGTGGTAAAGAAAGATCATCTTCGGATAAAATACCAATCTTATCAACAATTTTAAGATCGGTTACTCCAGCGGCTAATAACATATCGGCAATTGCTAAACCAGCTGCTCCGCCACCGTTAATCACCACCTTGGCCGATTCGATAGACTTACCTGCAACTTTAAGTGCATTATAAAGCGCTGCTAATACAACGATTGCTGTACCATGTTGATCATCATGGAATACAGGAATATCTAATAATTCTTGTAATCGTTTTTCAATTTCAAAACACCTTGGTGCACTAATATCTTCCAGATTGATACCTCCAAATGAGGGCGCTAATGCTGCTATATGTTTAACTAACTCATCTGGATCTTGAGTATTAATTGATAAAGGTATTGCATCAACATCTGCAAATTGTTTAAATAAAATTGCCTTGCCTTCCATTACTGGAATTGCTGCTTCTGGCCCAATATTTCCTAACCCTAAAACAGCTGAACCATCAGTGATAACCGCAACTAAATTACGTTTACTAGTATATTCATAAACTGAATCGGGATTTTTAGCAATTTCGGTACAAACTGCCGCAACCCCTGGTGTATAAGCAACACTAAGATCTGCCATTGAATTAACAGGGACTTTCGAGTGAGTTTCAAATTTACCGTGCATTTGTTTACTGATTGCTAACGCTTTTTCTTGTACTGTTGTCATAATGCTTACCTTTTTAAATACTTAAAACTATATTTAATATTTTTTGAGATCAAACCAATATTCATCTCAAACTGCTTTTAAAACTTCTTATTCATTCTTTAATGTTTATAAAACTACATATGTAAATAACGCATCAGTGCCGTGGTGCATATCACCATTAAAGCTCCCCCTAATCGTGTTGCAACTTGAGCAAAAGGCATCAAGTTCATTCTGTTGGCTGTTGAAAGTATCGCTACATCACCAGTTCCACCCATTCCACTTTGGCAAGATGAAATAATAGATGCCTCAACTGGATACATTTTTAAGAAGAAGCTACAAACAAATCCTGTCATTGAAACAGTGAAGACGATAGAGATAATGGTAATAAAGTATGGGATAGTTAATACTTTAACTACGCTATTTAAATCTATATAAAGTAGCCCAAGTCCTGCCATTAATGGAAAGGTAAAGTTGCCTGAGATAAATTTGTACCATTGTTGGCTTCCTCGTTCGACACTCGCTGGTAATAAACGAAAATATTTAACTACAGCGGTAGCAATAATCATTAAAACAGGACCAGGGAAATGAGTTACTTTTTCTAAAATCATACCGAAGATAAATAGCGTAGCTAAAATCATAACTGCGCCACTCATTGCACGAGCATCAAGTGGTGTCTTATCATCTTTTAACGCTTCAGCTAAGCCATCAAATTCAATTTTTACTAATTGACCGTGCCCACTTAAGTGAGGTTTAACTTCACCAATTCGGCTCATAATCGCCGTAAAAGTGATTGCAAAAAAGTTACCTACAACAGTTGCAGGAATTAATGCGCTAACAAAAACATTATAATCTTGATTAAGGATATTGCTGTAGGCATTGGACAGTTGCAAAACACCTTCACCAATTCCTCCTGCCATTACTGGTGAAACGGTATAAAAGAAGGCGTGCTCCCAATCATCACCAAAAGCTACGGCGACACAGACGCCAACAAACGCAGCTAAACACATACCTAATAGCATCGGAATCATCATTCGAATAAAGCCTTGAACTAAAATAACTCGATGCATACCAAGAATACTACCGCACACTAAACTGGCGATATAAAAGAGTAAAAAGTTAGAGTCTTTCATTAACATCTTTGTTGCTGATAAAGTATTCTCATCAAAAACGTTGTAGTAAACCAATAATGAAGGAACGATAAGTGACAAAATGGCAGGCGCCCCAAATTTTTTGAAAAATGGAATATTCTGCCCGACAGTGCCTAAAAACCAACCTAAAGGTAATATCACAGCAAAACCACCAATAAGGCTTTTAGGTAGCATATCTAATTGTGCAGCAATAATAACGATAATCGAACAAACTAAAAATATGGGGAGGGGAAGTGAACCTATATACATTTTGTTTTCTTTTATATCTTGTAACATACTCATAACTAAACCTCTTTATTTTTTTATAGCACATATGCAGTATAGTTATGCAGAAAGAAATCAGAAGAATAAGAAAGTTAACTAACTAGTTTTGTAACTAATGTAAGTATCTTAATAATTTTATGATTGATTTATATAGGTTTTTATGACAAAGTCACCTTTAAAATGGAAGAATTAGTAATGACTAATTTATTAGAAAGACTTTTATAAGTTATCTAATTAAAGAATGGATTGATGTCAAATTTTGACTATTTTTAAACTCAAAAAACCCCGCTCCTCAACTTTTTTTATACATCAATGAATCAACAATTTTTGTATTGTTTATCTAATAGATAACAAATAATTTAGGGAATAATAAATTAAGGAGTTGGTTTAATTAATTTAATGAAAAGAAGGATATTACTTACTTATTATCTTATTATTTTATAGCTAGTCTTCATTCATCCTTTAATTTAACTAATTCATAGCCATTTTCAGTTGGTTTAATTTCAAAAGTTCCTAAATCTCGAACTGTTCTATCTTCTACGCCTTCACAATCGCCAGAACGCGAGAATAAATTGATTTGTAATCGAAGATGTGTTTCATCAATTTTTTCAAAAGTACCTTCCGAACCGGTAAAACAATCGTTACCACACCTAGCAGAGTATTTTGATAAGAAAGTACCATTAGTATTAAAAGTTAGCGAGTTACCGTAAATAAATTTCGTTCCATCCGAACTTATATGTAATCTTTCAGCGGGGGGATTGGATAACTCAAATAAATCCAATTCATGATTTACTACTTCATTAATTTGCCAAAAATCATTTTTCCAAAAGTCATTTATGTCATTTTGTGCAAAGCTAGAAAATGGAAGCAATAATAAAAAAAGAATTTTTTTCATGATGATTTTTACTTTTTAAAATGTCTTGATAAGAATTTTGTATCAATTTTAGGCTTAAAACCCCCGTTTCTCAACTGTAATTTTTTTTAGCGTACAGTATTAATGTAATAAACAAGCCTGAATTTTATCGACTTCTTTATTGAGTGCATCAATAACTAAATCTGGGTGGGTTCTTTCCAAGGTTTTTACATTTTCAAACCCTTCATTGCCAATAGAAGCAGTATATTGTTGAGCTTGTTTGATATTGCTAAATAAGTAATGAATATTTTTGGCATTGCGAGTTGCGGTTAATGTATAACTAACGAAGTATTTAGATTGTGATTGATAATTGGTAATAGCGTTAGCAACAACATTATTTCCTTCAACTAATATGAGAGTATCACCACCATTTATCGTAATTGCTTGTAGAGAAGCCATATTATAATATGGCCACCATGCCGAACTTAAATAGTTTTCACGGTTCAAAACTACTGGGCGATTATCAAGTTCTTGTGTAATACAGAGTGATAATGAAGAATGAAGAATGGTAATTGGTTGTGAAGTACTGTATTTATTTATGATATCCTCACCAAACGTGTTTTGAGTAATTTCTACACCATCTGTTTGATAGATTGACAGCATCTTCTGAGAAGAACAACCAGTTAGCAACGCAACTAAAACAGTAAAACCAATTAACTTTCTCATAACTCATCCTTCTTTGCATGATTAGTTTTATTCTAAACGGTTATAAAAGTATTTACCAGTATTTAGAACAGAAGAATTTAAATATTTTTTAGAGCTGAAAATCATTAAAATGTATAATTTAATATATTGAATTAATTATATTTATTTGCAGAAAAATGAGAGAGGTTTGTCTTTCTCTCATTTAATTTATTAATCTTCTTTACCTCGAATTTTACGCGATAACCGTTTAAATCCGTGAGTAAATTTTTTAATTGCCATAGCCAAGAAAGGAACATTAATTTTAATACCAAAGCGCTCACGCAATTCGATTGCATCATTGGCTTTAGTTAACCAAATAAAACCGGAGTTAGTTAAGTCGATTGCTTTGATTTTACCCTCTGGAGTTAAAATAAAGTTACCACCGTGAACATCGTTTGAAACAAGATTATAACTATGCAGTTTTTCAATACATGCTTTAACTTGCTCTCCATATTCACGCATTTCATCCCATGTTAATGAACGTCCTTCAATAAAATTAAAGATCATATAGTGGCGATTGGTGGTTTTATCAAAAGCGACTAAATAGAGTTCATAAGCGATATCGCATTTATCCAACGAAATTTTAGCCAGCTTACGAATCAGATTAAAATAAAAATCACCAGTGATTTTAGCAATAAGTCGACGTTCTAAACGATGCTCAACACCGCCATCTATTTTGAAAATAAATTTAGATTGATTGTGATTAATTAGATAAGTATATCTCTCAATTTTATCACTTGGATCGAGTAGCTCATGATGTCCTTCTTCGGCCAAAAATTGGTCAAAAAGTTCCAAATAATTTATCTCATCATTTTGTACGTAAGCGAACTTCATATTGCCGCGCTCGATTTCAATAATGTTTGCAAAGTTATTCAAGTTTTAAAGTCCTAAGATACATCAAAAAATGAGTTTATCTTAAACACTATCAAGCTTAAAGTAAATGAAACTGTCAATATTAACAGGTGATGCGTGCGAAAAAATATTGGTTACTAGTTAGCTGAAATTTATTTTACATAAAATTGGGAAAAGGCGGGCAATTAACGTTTAATACAATAGCATTTTTGTTATGTCTCAGTGTACTTATTGCCAATAAAGTTAATTTAATCTTTACTCTATTATGCAATTTAGCTTAGTGATTAAATACAAAAGAGTTTATTGTTATCAGTTGATAGAATTATACAAATTTGGCTAAATCCTTGTATTAGCATTGTCAAATATAAACAGGATGATATGACATTAATGTGGCTCTTTGACAAAGATATCGGTACCAAACCGATCATCTCTAATAATAGAACGGGACTTTACTGATTAAATTGGTTAAACAGCGTATTATATCCATCTAAATTACATCTGCGTTTTAAATTTGGTTATGGGTAATCATTCTGCTATTTGGTTTTTGTATATTATCAGAACGGCTAAACACTCTTTATATACTGGTATCACAACTGATGTCGCCAGGCGTTTACGCCAGCATCAAAATGGTAAAGGTGCTAAACACCTTAAAGGGCATCATAATTTAACCGTTGTTTATCAAATCAGTGTCGGTGACAGATCAACCGCATTGAAACTTGAGTATCGTATAAAACAGCTTTCTAAACAGAAAAAAGAGCAACTGGTGGCAAACGCTCCCGACTTAGTGAATTTATTAACCTTGATCAATCGATGATTTGCTCAATTGCAGAATATTGAATGATATTATTGTCCTGATTTGCAATAGAGGTTATTTGGCGTAATTTATTCTTGATACTGCTCAATTTAAAACATTGACATCAATTGTAGCGGTGGCGCTTTAATGGCTTGACTTTGCCGATTAAATTCAGCTAATTGCTGATACCAAAAATCAGCATCGAGTATCCAAGGAAATGCGATTGGAAAAGCTCTGTCTTGCCAACGCTGAACTATCCAAGCTAGGTAGTGCACCATTCTCATTGCTCTAAGTGGTTCAATTAAACTCAGTTGGTTTATATCAAAATGATAAAACTCTTGATAGCATTCAAGAATGCTATCAAGTTGCAATTGTTGCGCTTTTCGATCGCCATTGAGTAACATCCAAATATCTTGAATCGCTGGTCCATTACGTGCATCATCAAAATCGACAAACATGGCACTATCACGCCATAATATATTACCCGCATGGCAATCAGCATGAAGGCGAATTGGTTGCCAATCGGTATGCCAATGCTGCTCAACAATCTGTATTAAGTGGGTTAAACTGGTCTTGAGTTCGTCATGGATTTTCTTAGGGATCAAATTAGAGGTTAACAAAACTTCTTTAGGCTGATAAAGATATTCTTCGAGTCCAATTGTGGGGCGATAAATAAAAGGTTGTTTTGCACCAATTTGATGAATACGTCCCAGCAAAGTGGCTACCGATTCCATCTGCTCGATATTATCACTTTCATATTGCCGTCCTCCTACACTTGGGAACAGAGCAAATAGGTAGCCTTCATATTCATGCAAAGTTTGACCATTAAAGGTTAATGGCGCAGCGACAGGAATATCAGCTTCTGATAGTTGCTTAGTAAATTGATGCTCTTCAAGAATTTGTGCCTGATTCCAACGATAGGGGCGATAGTATTTGGCGACATATCGTATGCGATCCTCATCAGAAAATTGATAGACACGATTTTCATAACTATTTAAAGCAGTCAGCCCCGAATCAACCCGAATACCAACGGTTGCCAAACTAGCAAAAATAACGTCGGGTGATAATGATTGAAATGAAAAGGCTGAACTATCCATTTTAACGTTCCTTTATTGCTGGCTGAACCATTGGTCTAATTTCTGTTTCAAAGGCTCTAAGCCGATACGTTTTGGCGATGAAAACGGTGCAACAGTAATATCACCTTGAAAAGGTAAGATAGCTTCTTTAACCATGTTAACCTGTTTTTTTAATGCGCCTGAAGCAAGTTTATCGGCTTTAGTTAACAGTAGCATAACAGGAATATCAACTGATACAGCCCACTCAATCATTTGTTGGTCGAGATCTTTAAGCGGATGCCGAACATCCATTAATACAATTAAGCCTTTTAAGCTTTCTCGTTTTTGCAGATATTCGCCTAATGATTTTTGCCATTTGCGTTTAATCGCTTCCGGAACTTGTGCATAACCATAGCCCGGTAAATCAACTAAACGACAATTTTCTTCCACTTCAAATAGGTTAATAAGTTGCGTTCGCCCCGGTGTTTTACTGGTTCTTGCTAAAGATTTTTGATTGGTTAATGTGTTAAGTGCACTTGATTTACCGGCATTAGATCTGCCGGCAAAGGCAACTTCAACGCCACTATCAATTGGTAAATGTGAAATATCGGGTGCACTTAAAATAAAATGCGTTTTAGCATAGTTTAATGGTCGAATGTCGGTCATAAAAAATGTCCTTTAAGTGCATTAACGGCACTTAATCACTTAAAATGCCGTTACTGTATAGAAAAACTTAGGAATTGACAACTTTTTCGACTGCTTTGCTAAGTCGGTTCATTCCTTCGTTTATTTCGTCTTCAGATATAATTAGTGAAGGGGTAAAACGAAGCACATTTGGTCCTGCATTAAGGATCATTACTTTAAATTCGGAGGCAACATTCAAGAAGTCACGTGCTTTATTATGAAACACTGGTTGTAATTCAGCACCTAAAAGTAGTCCTTTACCACGGTATTCTCGAAATACTTTGAATTTATCATTTATATTTTCAAGTTGTTCAATAAAGATTGCTCGGCGTTTTTGAACGCCTTGAAGTACATCAGGTGTGTTGATAATATCAAATGCCTCACAACCAACAGCACAAGCAAGAGGGTTACCACCATAAGTCGTGCCGTGAACACCTGGGTGCATTACCGATGCTATGTCATCGGTTGTTAACATTGCACTGATAGGGAATCCTCCGCCAAGTGCTTTTGCAGAAGTTAAAATATCTGGAACCACATCATATTGCTGATAAGTGTATAAAGTACCAGTTCTTCCCATTCCACATTGAACTTCATCAAAGATCAACAAAGCGTTATATTGATCGCAAAGTGCTCTCAAACCTTTCAAAAATTCTGGCGTTGCTGCATTTAATCCACCTTCTCCTTGTACCGGTTCTAACACCACTGCACACGTATGATCATCCATTACTGCCTTAACGGCATTCAAATCATTAAAAGGGACATGAATAATATCAGCAGGTTTAGGACCAAAACCATCGGAATATTTAGCTTGTCCCCCTACTGATACTGTAAAAAAGGTGCGACCGTGAAACGATTGATAAAACGAGATAATTTTAGTTTTATAAGGACTATATTTTTGCGCCGCATAATATCTTGCTAATTTGAAGGCGGCTTCATTTGCTTCGGCACCTGAGTTAGCAAAGAAAACGCGCTGAGCAAAGGTATTATTAATAATTTTTTGGGCAAGGCGTAAAGCCGGTTCATTGGTAAAAACATTACTTACATGCCATAATTGTTCACTTTGTTGGTGTAAGGCATTAATTAGCCTAGGATGGCAATGACCAAGCGCGTTAACCGCAATCCCTCCTGCAAAATCGATATACTCTTCACCATGTTGATCCCATACTCTACTACCTTTCCCTTTAATAGGTATAAATTTAGCTGGTGAGTAAACGGGTAGGATTACTTTGTCAAACAGTTCTCGTGTTATTTCTGGCTGCATTATACGATCCTTATCTTATCTAACAGTCTTTTTCTATTTTATGTTATTTATAAAGATAGTAAAGTAAATATT
>NZ_LZEI01000014.1:0-996 GCF_001693745.1 Gilliamella sp. wkB72
CAATATGAATCATTGCGCCGTCCGTTTTATGTTACAGCTGATGTCCCATACATAGATGTGTGGAATTATAAACCTGTTCAATATTACCCAGGTAAACATCCGTGCGAAAAACCTGCCGACATGATTCATGACATGATCAACGCTGCATCACGTCCCGGTGATGTTGTGGCGGATTTTTTTATGGGATCAGGGGTGGTTATCAAGCAGTCGGAATTGTTGGGACGCAAATCTATTGGCGTTGAATTAGATGAAGAAAGATTTAATCAAACATTATCAGAAGTGAAATCTTCTGGCCCCACGTAATGAGGGCGTTATCATGATGAGAAAAAAAATGTATAAAAATACAATTTTAGATTGGTTACAGGCCAATTGGCCGATGATTTACGCATCGCTAATGGCGTTTATTATTGCATTTGGTCGATTAACGTACGACGGTGTCGGCGGACGTAGAAAATGGGTGGAGGCTATTTTTTGCGGTGCTGTAACTATGTCAGCTAGTACTGGATTAGAGTTTTTTGGTTTTTCTGTCACGTTAGCACCATTTGTTGGTGGCGTGATTGGCTGGCTCGGTATAGATAAATTACGTCAGTTGTCACACGCAATTGTCGATAAAAAAGTCGGCATAAAAAATGAAGATGAAGATAAAAAAAACTAAAAATTTATCAACACTTTACATTCCACTCGAAAAAACATGCAGAAACAATCAGAAAACTCGGAGAACTGTAATGAAATTGACTGAGCATTTCACACTAGAAGAGTTTACCCGCTCAACAACAGCAAGCAGATTAAAAATAGATAATAGCGTGCCTACAGAGCTGATGCCTAATATTAAATTAAGCGCTGCAAAGTTAGAATTAGTTAGGCACGCTTTAGGAAAGCCAATTATTATTACATCTGGTTATCGTTGTCCTGCGTTAAATGCTCGTGTCGGTGGGGTTGCAACCAGCGCCCACACGAAAGGATTAGCGGTAGATTTCAATTCATCATACGGCACAC
>NZ_LZEI01000015.1:0-411 GCF_001693745.1 Gilliamella sp. wkB72
GCATATATAACCAGTATTAAAAATATAACAAAAACTGCGGGTGGTGCAGATGTCGAACGTGATGACGCATATCGAGAACGAATCTCGTTAGCACCAGAAAAATTCTCAGTTGCTGGTCAAAAACTCGCGTATCGATATCATGCGCTATCAGCTCATCAAAATATTATCGATGTTGCTGTAGAGCGTCCAAAACCGGGTATTGTTCGAGTGAGTGTTTTATTAACGGATGGAAAAATCCCTGCTGTTGATTCGACTGAAATAGCATTAGTAAAAAAAACATTGAATGACGACGAGATCCGACCGTTAACCGATACTGTTGACGTCGAACCGGCCGTTGCTGTAAATCAAAATTACTCTATTACCTGGTATTTATCAGACACAAATTTATCACAACAATCAATCATTGCTAAA
>NZ_LZEI01000016.1:0-851 GCF_001693745.1 Gilliamella sp. wkB72
AAAAATCCGCAGAATTGCAACAACAATCAGGATTAAAACATAGTCATTCTGAGTTAATTACTGAATACGATTGTTTGCGTCGAGATTATGAGTTGTTGTCATTAGATTTTAGCGAGTTAAAACAGCAATATGAATCATTGCGCCGTCCGTTTTATGTTACAGCTGATGTCCCATACATAGATGTGTGGAATTATAAACCTGTTCAATATTACCCAGGTAAACATCCGTGCGAAAAACCTGCCGACATGATTCATGACATGATCAACGCTGCATCACGTCCCGGTGATGTTGTGGCGGATTTTTTTATGGGATCAGGGGTGGTTATCAAGCAGTCGGAATTGTTGGGACGCAAATCTATTGGCGTTGAATTAGATGAAGAAAGATTTAATCAAACATTATCAGAAGTGAAATCTTCTGGCCCCACGTAATGAGGGCGTTATCATGATGAGAAAAAAAATGTATAAAAATACAATTTTAGATTGGTTACAGGCCAATTGGCCGATGATTTACGCATCGCTAATGGCGTTTATTATTGCATTTGGTCGATTAACGTACGACGGTGTCGGCGGACGTAGAAAATGGGTGGAGGCTATTTTTTGCGGTGCTGTAACTATGTCAGCTAGTACTGGATTAGAGTTTTTTGGTTTTTCTGTCACGTTAGCACCATTTGTTGGTGGCGTGATTGGCTGGCTCGGTATAGATAAATTACGTCAGTTGTCACACGCAATTGTCGATAAAAAAGTCGGCATAAAAAATGAAGATGAAGATAAAAAAAACTAAAAATTTATCAACACTTTACATTCCACTCGAAAAAACATGCAGAAACAATCAGAAAACTCGGAGAACTGTAA
>NZ_LZEI01000017.1:0-94458 GCF_001693745.1 Gilliamella sp. wkB72
TAATATCGGAAATGAGTGTAATTTTTAATAGGGAAACATTTACACTTTTTAACAAGCAAGCGCTCACTATCTATATTATATTCTGTTGCTTAGTTTCTTTCTTCACACACATGCAATATACTTGATTTTAAAAGTTATTTTAGTTTACGCAAATATCACATCTTTTATTCTTAAGTATATATTAGTTATTTTTTCAGAATTTAAACATTCATCATAATTGACTATTTTATAAAAATCATCTGTAGAATTATTACAATAAAATAAAAATATAGTGTGCAAAAAAACATTAAATAATCCTTTTAAAATATCTATATATTCAGGATCATTTATTGAATTATTTTTTAAAAAAAAATCTGTTTTTTTCAATAAAATATTCAGTCTTTTTTCATCAAAATAATTTTCTTTGTCTAATTTATAAATAAAAGTGCTTTTCTTTTCGCCCTCTATTTCATCTAATAAATATTTTTTTAAATTTTCAGCCATTATATTATTTACATTTTCTACCTTTTACTGAGGATTTAATTTTCTCTCCAGTTTCTCCAGATAATGCTCCCTTATGCTTACCTAAGCTATCATATAGCTTTATTTCCACACCTGTTTTATGTAATGTATTTAAATGGAATAAATCACCTTTTTTTATATTAGGAAGATCAACCTTTTTAATAACTTCATAAATTTTTGCTCCTTTTACACTACCCTTAGTAGGTCTAATAGAATCTTTGACCGTATTCCAAAAATAAGAGCTAAATAGTCTATTTCCTCCTGCCATCAACCCAAACGGATCAACTTCCGAATTAGAATTAAACGTATACGCATACAAATTCGGGTTATTTCCTTGCAGACCGATGGGGTCTTGGCTTATATAAGTTCCTGTATTACTGTCGTAATACCTAAAACGATTGTAATAAAGCCCCGTTTCAACATCATCATACTGCCCCAGTTGCCTGAACGGAATAAATAACTTATTGTTAAAGATATCTTCCCGTATTCTGCCATAGATGTCAAATTCTACCTGCCAAACCAGCTCACCTTTATCATCATAGGCCTGAATCGGTCTGCCCAAATAATCCTATACAATTGAGTAAGACTTGCCCTCGCATAACTTAGCAGTAGGGAGATAGCTTTACACTTCTTAATTTTTAAAATTAAGAATTTAAAACAGCTCGAAAAACACTGATAAAACAAAAAAGCGCTAAATCGCCAAAAATACGTAAAAAAACATTCTCAAACCGCCGAATACAAATTGATAGTTTGAAAAAAGGTGGAAATGTTGAACAGTAAAGGGATTTAAGCAATTTTTATAAATGTGTGGCTTTGCCACACCTTTTTTTGCCCCCCTTTTTTATTCCGCATTCTGAAAGAAATAAAAAATTGGTTGGTGCAATACCAACCAATTAATAATAAATTTCAATATTAACTAATCCAATGCCAATATTCGAGAGAAAGCTCGTTATCAATATTTTCTCCAACTAATTGTGTTTTATCACTACTGTTTTGAA
The DNA here is from genome assembly GCF_001693745.1 of Gilliamella sp. wkB72. Taxonomy (NCBI): domain Bacteria; kingdom Pseudomonadati; phylum Pseudomonadota; class Gammaproteobacteria; order Orbales; family Orbaceae; genus Gilliamella; species Gilliamella sp. wkB72. Next base: position 1,500 of record NZ_LZEI01000017.1, read on the forward strand.
TAGATAAGTCAAAAGCATAATCGCTTACGCCACTTTCAATAGTGCTTATCAATTTAAAAAGAGAAAGCTCTATACAATACTTTACCCCTTTTTGTAATTGATCAAACTGCTCGGCATCTAATGTTTTTATTAATTCCATTAATGCTTTTTGTTCTTCATCTGGACTTTTAGGAATTTCAATGTTGTTTTTGTAATTCGATACTATATCTAAACCAGTATCTCTACTTGTTTTTACTATTTTTCCAAATACTTCAATTAGATTGTTTTCCATTATTAATACTCTCTTTAATGACAAGTTATTCCATATTTCTGTTTATTCATATCTTTTAGCTTTTCAATAGAGGTTTCAGGTGCGTTTGTATGTGTACGTAACATATCAATATCGTCCTGTAACAACTGTGTTGCTGTCATTTGAGAACGTGCTACTTTATTTTGAGATTGTAGTTTTGTTATTGTGGCGTGTTCAGCATCAGGCAATCTAACTGCAGGAGCATCTCCTGCTAATGCTGTTTGAGGATAGCGTACAACTTGCGTTTTTGCCAATGCTTTTTGAGGTACGTGATGAATACCTAATTTATCTCCTACAACATCTTTTGCTTTTAAATTATCATAAGTATCTACTTCGTATGCAGATGATAATCCAAAAAAATCTACCCAAGCATTACTATCATGCACATAAGCATAAAAATTCGGATTATTCCCTTCAAGTTTTATCGGGTCTTGGCTAATGTATGAACCAGTTTCAGAATTATAATATCGGAACCGATTATGAAAAAGAAGTAAATAATGTAATTCAGAATTTTAAAACTAAAAAGACTTAAAGATAATTTATCTAACGCTTTAAATAGAATAAAAATAACAAACCAATCTAAAAGGTTGGCTTGTTATTATCAATTTAATTCAAAGATATCTTCTAAAAATTCATTAAAACTATTCCATTCTTTATCAAAATTATTATTTTTTAGTTTATCAATATTTCCACCCTCTATGAGTACAACATGCTCATTTTCTTTATTATATAACAAATAATCTTCTGTCTCTAAGTTAAATAATGAAATATACTTTAAAGGGACTTGTTCTTTCTCATGCAATATCTGTGTGACATTATCATCTGTACTTAAATCTGCTGCTATATCATATAATAAACCATATTTACCATAATATTCATCACTATATTTCGATACAAATTCAAAAAATGTACTATTGGGATTAATGTGGTATTTTGATAAAGTATTTTTATATTTTTCTTGGAACTCTGGAAGAACAGTACCATATTCTTCATCTAAATAGTTTTTAATATTTTGTTTTAACATATTATTTACATCCTATTTTTAATTTTCTTGTTTCTATTTCAGCATTAGCTCTATCTTTCTAATATTGTTTTCTATCAACATCAAAGGCTTTTCTATCAACTGCATCATACGGATTAAATTTAGTCCCATCAGGATTAGGAGTTACTTTATATGGATGTAAAGCATTTGTATGTCCATATTGCTGATGTGAAGTAGCTGACAATTCAAATAGAGGTCCATTTGCTTGTTGTTTGGAATGTTTTAAATTTATAGATTTGCCATCTGCTCCTATAGGAGCTAGTCCTCCTAAAGCTCTATCTAAATTAGTTCTACCTTTAGAATCAATTAAATCCCAATTTACATCTTGTTGGAAAATTTTGTAAGTATACCCTGTTCCTCCTTTACCAGGATCAGGAGCCGTCCAATCAATAACACTAAAGATATCTAACCCAAACGGATCTATCCATGTATTACTATCATGCGTATAGGCATAAAAATTCGGGTTATTATCTATTTTGGCTAATACATAAGCCAGTTTCAGGATTATAGTAACGGAAACGGTTATAATAAAGCCCCGTTTTAAAATTTTCTGAATTTGAAGACAGAATCAACCATTACCTTTAGTGGATAAATACACAAAATTTAGGATAGTAATTTTGAATTAGTTATTTAATAATTCTTATATCCACTTTATTTTTTAAGCTATCTAATAAAGTGTAATCAGAAATTTTTTTACACTTTTCAATCAGTAAATCGTTCAATTTTTTGAGTTCTTTTATGGCTTCTATATTTTCTAAAGCGTTGTTCCGAACCAAAGATAAGTTATTCAAAGGGAGTTTTTCTATTCCTGCTAACGTTTCTATTTTTGAGCTATAGATATGAAGTTTTTGTAACTTTTTTAATTCTGATAGTTCATTAAGATTTACTTTGGGAAATTTTAAAAGTAACAAACCTTTTAGAGAATGTGCTTTATTTATATTTATTAAGCCTTTCCAATATTCACTACCTAGATATTCAATTTTTGGGAACTTTGAAATATCTATTTTAAATTTTTGCTTTTGTTGAAAATAAAGTTTTTCAATCCTTTGTAATGAATAAATTGAATCTAAATTTTTAATACGATCTACTACGCTTACAAAGGATATTATTTTTAAAAAATCACCAACCTTTTCAAACTCTTTAAAATCTACTTCTTTTTTAGATACCCAAATTATTTGAACATGGTTAATTTTTAATTTAGAAGCATATTCTATTCCTTCTTTGAAAGAATCGCTATATATTGTTAGATACTTTCCATCTAAATTTTCTCGTATTTTTTTGTCTAATGACATTTTATTCCTTTTACTTTTTAATTATTAAATTTAGCTTGTTTAATATAAAATTTCCTTGTTTATCAAAAATATAATGCTAATTTATTTCCTTTAAAATCTTACCCGATGCACCATATATTTGATCAGATTTTTGTAGATTGGAATAGAAATTTTATAAAAATCAATCTTTATAAAACGGAAAAGAATCCTTTATTCTTAAGAATTTTTAATTACTTTACTATATCTAAAATTGATTACTGATGATAAGAATTTAGTTTTTTCGCTTAACTCTATTTGTAATATTGGGCAAACAGCCCTTTTAGCGGAAACGCAGTGCAAAGGGCTTAGGCTCTGTCATTCTCCCCTAGACTTTTATAACCTTTTTTCGCTTGTTAAATCTTTACTCCCTAATTCGGAATGGGAATTGTTAGACCAGTGGAATAAATATTTTTAATTTAAAAAGCCAATTTTAAAGTTGGCTTTTATTATATTTTATCTTCTATGCCCTTCATTACTAAAATGTTGTAAAAGTCTGTATATATTTTTTTAGAAAAAGGGTCTTCTTCAATATCATAGGGAACTGTTAATACATAATAAGGTACTTTAGAAAATACAAAAAATGTATCAGTAGGATCAAAATTTGAACGTCCATTTAATTCATATAAAGAGGCTTTTCCATTTAAAGAAACCATTTTAGCATTTATATAAAAACAACCTTCTCCATTTAAATCAACATTATATCCATGCTCTAAATGATATTCCAACATTTCTTTATTTTTAAAAAACATAATGGAATGTTCATCTAAATCATTAATTTCATAATTATAGTCATAACCTATCTTATCTGCATATAATTTTAACAAATTAATCACAGTTTCGTTTGATTTATCAGAATAATAAAAATATAATTCGCCGCTAAATTCCATATTTAATATTATTTATTTGCAAGGGGTTTTCCCATGAGAAACACCTTCTTTAAGTTTATTATTTGCATCTCTTAATTCCACATCACCTTTAATATATAATCTCAATGTAGGATTTTGAAGATCGACTAATTTACTTTATTTATCCAGTTTAAAAGCTATATAATGGGTACTTTTTCCTCTGCTAATCCCATTTTCCTCAAACTCAAGGATCACTAGCTTTAATTACTCCTGATCCCATTTATGGATTCATATCTCCCATCACATTATCTGCTCCTGATTTTTTAATGACTTTAGAAAATTTATCAATATTAAATAACTACATCCATCTATTAGTCGAAGTATTACCGTAAAATAAATCAAAATATTTTTGATCTATTATTTTCATATTTTCTAAAAAATTAAGTAGATTTTCAGAAATTTCTAAATCTTCTGCACAACCTGAGTATTTTGCTAATGAATTATAAATTTAAATAATAACTCATTTTTATCTTCTTGTGTTAAAAAACGATCATTATAAAATTGTTCAATTATAATTTTTATTTTTTCTTTTTCTTTAACATTTTCTTTATAAGTTACATCAAGATTCTTATAGAATATATCCCATTCATTTCCTATTTTTCTAGTAATCTTAAATATTTTTGCCTAATCTAAATATTTTTATTCACTTACAGCATAAGCATGATTTGGTATTTCCCTTTCAATTAAAACTTCTGCATCTTTTACAGAATATCTAAATGCTGGGTCTTTCAAATTAGTTTTTGTTTGTGGTTCTACCCCAGATGAAACATCAAATACTTTTGAAGCATCTAACTTATTAGTATCAATTATTGTACTTTTATCCATCTTTCCTCCTTTTGGGTTAGGTTTGGCATAAAATTCTGCTGTGGAAGACTTTTTGGTTGTAGAAATATATTGAGTATTTAAACACTACCATCATCTATATGTTGTTGGATAGTATATGTTGCTGCTGTATTTTTTGCCTTAATTGCTTCTCCTGCTTTATCACTAGCTTCTTGAGCTCCGTTAAGATCTCTATATACTATAATCAACCCGAACACATCAACCATCGTATTCTAATCAGCCCCATACGCATAAAAATTCGGGTTGTTACCTGCTAACCCTATGGGATCTTGGCTTATATAAGTTCCAGTATTACTGTCGTAGTATCTAAACCGATTGTAATAAAGTTCCATTTCAATATCCTCATACTGCCCCAGTTGCCTGAACGGAATAAACTGTTTATTGTTAAACAAATCTTCCCGTATTCTGCCATAGATGTCAAATTCCACCAGCCAAACCAGTCCATCTTTATCATAATAGGCCTGAGCGGGTCTGCCCAAATAATCCGATACAATCGAGTAGGACTTGCCTTCGCATAGCTTAGCTGTGGGTACTAAACTTCCTTCTTCATAGACTTAGGAGTAAAGTTTTCGACTGGTTCGGGCTGTTTCAACATAAGCATTCCCAGCTCATCAGAAATAACCTTAGGACGACGTTCATTCTCATAAAACCACTCATGCAATAATGCATTACCATTCCAAAGATAGCGATAAATCTTTGTATTTACAATTTTTGCTGTTCTTCTTCCTAAAGCGTCGTATTCAAAACGGATCCATTTCCCCTGAGGATTGCGTACCGCTTGTAACATTCCGTTTCCCTGCCATTGGTATTCCCAGTAACCTTGCCGCCATTGTGGAGGGGCAGAATTTTTAAGCGTTCTTTTTTTTCTTATTTTATTGTATTGTTTGAGTTCAGAATAAAAACGGAAAAAAAACTTAAACCTCAAGCATTATTAATAACTTTATCATATCTAAAATTTATTCCTGATGATAAGAATTTAGGCTTCACGCTTAACTCTAGTTGTAATAGTGGCAAACGGCTTTACTGGCAGAAATTTAGTATCCGAATTATATGGAACACAATAAATGGGATATCTACAACATTCTGCAACTGATTCGCTCGCTTATTCCCAAAGATGAACTCGAACTCTTAGATAAGCTCAATGCTTAAAAAACAAAAAAGCCAACTTTAAAAGTTGGCTTGTTCTTTTCAATTTAATTCAAAATACCATTCTAAAAATTCATTAAAATTATTCCACTGTGGTTGCAAATTACTTAATTCTTCTCCTAATTTAAAGCTTATTATTTCTCCTGTTTTTATATTATAAAAAAAACCTTCTTCACCTTCAAAGCTGTCAAGCGGTATATACTGCTTAGGCATTTTAAGTATCTCATGAGTTCGTTTGATATCTAAATCATAGTGAGAATTTATAGAAAACCAACAAATTTGATATAATTCATATCCTCTAGAATAAAAAGTTGGACCATCTTCTGCATGTAAATAAAATTGACTAAAATCTGTTTCTAATGAAATGTTTAAATCTAATAAAACATTTGAATATTCTTCTGATACATCATTGAACCACCAACCATTATTTTTACAAAAGTTTATAACTTTATTTGATAACATATAAAATAAATTTTAATGACATTTTACTTTTAATTTTCGAGCATTAACTTCTGCTTCTGCCCTTTGCTTCCAATAAGCTTCTCTATCAATATTGAATAAATATCTATTTACTGGATTATCAGGGTGTGCATTTGGTAAATGAGGATGGAGCGCATCACTTCCATAATATTTTTGATGTGTTGATGCTGATAGTTCAAATAATGAACCTTTAGCATTTTGCTTGGAATGATGCAAATTAATTTGACTATATTTCCCATCTTTCACTATAAAAGGGGCTTTACCCTCCAATGCTAAATCTAAATTAGTTTTTACACCATTTCTTGTATTTACAGGTAAATCCCAATCAATACTATCAAAAATATCCAACCCCAGCGGGTCGACCATCGTATTGGAGTCGTGAGTATAAGCGTATAAATTCGGGTTATTTCCAGCGAGTCCAATAGGGTCTTTGCTAATATAGGAACCTGTTTCAGGGTTATAGTACCGGAAACGGTTATAATAAAGCCCCGTTTCTACATCCTCATACTGCCCCAGTTGCCTGAACGGAATAAACGACTTATTGTTAAATAAATTTTCCCGTATTCTTCCATAGATGTCAAATTCCACCTGCCAAACCAGCTCACCTTTATCATCATAGGCCTGAGCGGGTCTGCCCAAATAATCCGATACAATTGAGTAGGACTTGTCCTAGCATAGCTGACAGACACCTATAAAAAACGGGTAACTGTCAGCTCGGGTTTGAGCTAATACATCTAAGATGTTACTTGCATAAAATAAAATTGAACTTCATAAAATTTATATTAAATTTAATGTTTATAACCAATCCCATGAACAGTTTTAATTAAAGTTGGTGTGGATGGATTAATTTCTATTTGTTTTCTTAATTTTGAAATATGTTGATCGAGCGTTCTGCTATTAGGTAAAAAATCATATCCCCAAACGTAATCAAAAAGCATATCTCGAGTAACAACCTGATTTTTAAATTGATATAAACACTCTAAAATCTTAATTTCTCTTAAGGTTAATTCGATAACCTGATCGTTTCTTTTTGCATACAATTCGGAAGAATAGACATTTAAATCACCAAATTGAAAATAGTCTTCTTTAGAGCTATTTGAATATTTTGATTTTAAGTAACGTTTGGCTATTGCTTTGATTCTTGCCCTCAGTTCATGAATACCAAATGGTTTATTCATATAATCATCAGCACCGAGCTCTAATCCAATTACTCGGTCGATCTCTTCATCTTTAGCAGATAAAAATAGAATTGGCACATCCTCATTTAATTTACGGATTTCACGACAAACCGAATAACCGTCAAGTTCAGGCATCATAATATCTAAAATAATAAAATCGGGTTGATGTTGATTAAACATTTCAAGTGCAACTTTACCATCATTTGCTTTGATAATCGTATAACCTTCTTTTTCTAGAAGATCTGACATACCATTAAGAATATGCTTATCGTCTTCAGCAATTAAAATCTTCATTTTCTAACTCCATTAAAATAAGTGAAAACGCAATTCCTGGATTCTGATTCATCACTTCAATTTCACCATTGATCTGATTAGCTAACTGATTGGCAATGGTCAACCCTATTCCTGTACCTGAAACCCCTTCTGTTATCGATGAGCTAACCCGATAAAAAGGATCAAAAATCTGTTTTAATAAATGATTAGCAATGCCCTCACCATAATCTCGAACCGTAATTATCACCTGTTTTCCCGATTTAGTTAAAGATAAATCAACTTGCTTGCCCTTAGAAGCATATTTCTCAGCATTACTTAGAAAATTATTGAGAATTTGCATTACACTGTCTTCATCTGTATTAACAATACAATCACTTGTAATATTAGTGATATTAAGATGTAACGATTTTGCCTCTAAAATAGGACTAAAGGTATGATATATCTGGTTGATTAGCTCGGTTAAATTAACTGGTTTTATATTGATACTAAGTGGTTTATTAAAACTTAAAACATTTTGAACTAGCCTAGTTAATCGCTTACTTTCAGCACTGATTACATGCAAATAATCAGGAATGGGCGCAGGCTCATCTTCTAGGTACTCTGATAACATTTCAGAATAGAGTGTGATATTGGTTAGAGGTGTTTTAAATTCATGGGAAACTTGTCCAACAAAACTAACCTGCTGCTTTGCTAAGCGCAATGTTCGAGTATATTCTCGATAGCTATAGAAAATCAATCCAAGTATTACGGTAATGAAAAGACCAATAACAACAGAACCTAATAAATACAAATTAACAACATTTGGGGAGGAATAATAATAGGTTAAATGCCAATTTTGTAAAGGATAGTCAAGCGATATCAAAATTTCATTATCAGATTTTTCACCATTGGTATAAATCTGCTTATCGCCATCGGATAATTTAAAATTATCATCAAAAGCTTGCTTATCTAATAAATTGATCATATCAAAAGAAAGCTTGATGTTAGAAAGCTCAAAACCAATAATATTATCCGATTGAATTGACCAGTAAATTAAGTGGTTATACATTTGATACCAACCAGAACTTGGTTGAAACTGTTCAGTATGATCTTGTTGATTGAATAAAACAGAATTATCTAAAGCGATGGATTCTACTATCTTATGCCATTGCGAATCATACACATCACTTACAAATAAAATTTTATTTTTATTGATGATAAAAATATTTTTAATATCAGTTTCTGATCCTAATAAATCTTCCGCTTTATCGTTGTCGTCATTAATTTGAAGTGTCAAACTACTCAAATAAGATAGACGCTGATTTAACAACGATTCAATCGATAACTTGATATTATTTATACGGCTTTTGGCGAGTAAGATTTGGTTGCTTTCTCGTAATAACACTTCGTGTTCTACACTTCGCCAACCTAAATAGCTTATAAACGCTATTAACATCATTAAAGATAAAATCGTTGCTAATCTTTTCATAATTATTTCTTAATTACATTGCTTTTTGACTCAAACTGCTTTTCAGCTGAAATTTTGTTGAAAACGTCTTTATCAGCTTTAGCAGCATCAGCCATAATATTATTTTTTTCAATTTGGCCTCTTAATCTTTGTTTTGCCTCTTCTGAGGATACTGAATTTGAAATTGAGCTAAGTTTTTTACTATTTTCCATAAGAATATCTTCTGCTTCTTGGAACCTACCTAGATTGTAATACTCTAAGGCTTTTTCATTCTCAATGGTTACCTTCTGGATCTCTGATTCAGCTAAAACTTCTTGAATCATTGAATCCTTGACCAACTTTTTATCATCGGTATACGCTACGCTTACAAATTGAGTTTCGTGTTCAGCTTTATTTTTCAATAAATTGTCATATGATAAATCAATTTGAGCTAACGTTTTACTTTGGCCAACTTTTCCTTCCTCAGGGATGACTTCTAACAGTACATATTTTTCTTGATTTGAAAACAATTGATTCATTTTAATCGTAACTTGATTACCTTTGATTACACCATCTCGACCAAGTAAACGCACTGGTTTAACGCCATCTTTCAATTGGATAGTAATCACAACATTTTGAGCAACCGTGGACATCACGTCAGTAAACTCGTGAACAAACATTTTTTCAAGATCAAAAGTATTATTAACAAATACATGATTACCATCACTATAACTTGCGATAGATGACATTAATATTTCATTATAATCTGAACCGATCCCCATTGTGGTAATAGCAATATTCTTTTTAGCCGCAATAATAGCTAATTGAGAAAGTTCAGCTACTGAACTAGGACCTATATTGGCTTGACCATCAGATAACAAAATAATACGATTAACTTTATCTTTCGTAAGTTGGCTTTCAACTTGTTTTATTCCCTTACTCAATCCTGCAAATAAGGCTGTTCCTCCACCTGCAACTAAATTTTTATTGATTAGTTTAATAATTTGTTCTTTATTCTTTACTTTAGTTGCTGGAACAATAACTTTCGCATCATAATCATAAGTAACAATAGATAATGTATCTTCTTCATTTAGCATATTAACCGCAAAAATAGCAGCTTCTCTCGCTTTTACTATGCGATCGCCTTGCATTGAACCTGATTTATCAATAACAAGCGCTAAATTGATCGGCACATGTTTATTAGAGTTCGCTTTTTCACCAGTTAATGAAACTTTTAAATAATTGGTTTCTTCACTTCCTGCCATAATAATAGGTGAAGACAATTCTGAACGGACGTTAATTTGTGAAACTTGTGAACTTGGTAGAATTGTCGTGGCATAGCTAAATAAACTAGACAAGACAAAACCTAACATGACAAATATTTTAATAAATTTCATAGTATTTTCCTTCCTATATAAAGTTTATTCAATTATTCATCAATCGCCAAATAAATTGTCTAAATAATGTATTTAATTGTAAAAAGTTGTAAAAAGTAAAACCGTGATAAAAAACACCTATTAGTACTTAAACTAACCAATCTCTCTATTTTACGGTGTGTTAACTGTTTGTTTATTGCCAGTCTAAAGTGCAAAGGTATATAATAAAAAATTAGTCGCTCTTGAAGAGAATAGTTAGAGAACATTTAAAATGACTCAATCAAAACTTGAACTTATTAAAAATAGTATTGTCACGATTCCAAATTATCCTAAACCTGGTATCTTATTTCGTGATATCACTAGTCTACTTGAAAACCCTATTGCATTTAAAACATCAGTCGATCTTTTAATTGAGCATTATAAAGATAAAAAAATCGACAAAGTTGTTGGCACCGAAGCTAGAGGTTTTATCTTTGCAGCGCCACTTGCGTTAGCATTAGGCGTTGGTTTTGTACCAGTAAGAAAACCAAATAAACTGCCGCGTAAAGTATTTAAAGAAGAGTATCAACTTGAATACGGTACAGATACCTTAGAAATGCATTGCGATGCGATCAAACCTAACGAGCGAGTTTTAATTATTGACGATTTACTTGCAACTGGAGGCACAGTTGCAGCTACCGCAAAATTAATTCAAAAAGCAGGTGGTATTGCTCAAGATGCTGCATTTGTAATTAATTTACCTGATTTACACGGGAAAACAAAATTAACTGATATGGGAATAAACTGTTACACATTAGTCGATTTTGCCGGTGAATAACACATATTTTTAGGGCGAAATGTCGCCCTATTCGTCTCCAACATCCTCATTTATTAATATCCTTATTTTTGCCATCAAATTCAGGCTTATCTTATCCGCTACTCTAATTTCATTTTAACTAGCCCAAACCACAACAAATATCGCCACACTCAATTTGCATAAATTATCAACTTAATGCTTGAAATAGTTATTATTATGAATTATTATTCAAAAATAATGAATATTTATAACAGGAATTGAACAGTGAAAAAATTTAATCATATTATTGCCAGAACCCCAGCTAAGTCACTTATCAACGGATTAACCTCTGCCAATTTAGGAAAACCAGACTATCAAAAAGCGCTTGATCAACATAACAACTACATTCGAGCATTACAGCAATGCGATGTCGATATCACAATATTACCTGCCGATGAACGATTTCCAGATTCTGTTTTTGTCGAAGATGCCGTGTTATGTACGCCCTGTTGCGCCATTATTACTCGCCCTGGCGCGGTAAGCCGTCGTGCAGAAACAGAAATCATCGTTGATACTATTGAACGATTTTATCCTAATAATGTTGAACACATTACCGCCCCTGGCACTGTTGAAGCGGGCGATATTATGATGGTTGAGAATCACTATTACATTGGTTTATCCGCTCGTACCAATCAAGAAGGTGCCAATCAAATGATTGCTATCTTAGAAAAATACGGACTATCCGGTTCAGTGGTGACTTTAGAGAAAGTATTACATCTAAAAACCGGACTTGCCTATTTGGAACACAATAATTTATTAGCTGCGGGTGAATTTATCACTAAACCAGAATTTCAACATCTTAATATTATTGAAATACCAGAAGAAGAGAGTTATGCCGCTAACTGTATCTGGGTTAATGAGCGAGTCATCATGCCGGCTGGTTATCCAATTACTAAAGCTAAAATTGAAGCGCTTGGCTATCAAGTCATCGAAGTTGATACCTCAGAATATCGCAAAATTGATGGCGGAGTTAGTTGTATGTCATTGCGATTTTAATTAAAACTTAACTGAACAATTAAAATAAGAAAACGATATGAATATGCCAGTAAGAAAAAAGCTTGGCATACTCCCACTTACATTAATGGTAGTGGGCAGTATTGTCGGTAGTGGTATTTTTAGCCTTCCTCAAAACATGGCCGAAGGGGCTGGTGCAGGTGCAATTTTAATTGCATGGGTAATAACCTTATTTGGCATGTTTATGCTTACGCGAATTTTTCAGTATCTTTCAATTCGTTTTTACAAAATCAATGAAGGATTATATGGCTATGTTCGTGAAGGATTTGGTGATTATATTGGTTTTAATGCCGCTTGGGGCTATTGGATATCGGCATGGATGTCATGTGGCAGCTATTTAGTTATCCTATTTAGCGCATTAGGTTCATTTGAGTGCTTCAATTATTTTGGTAATGGCACAACTATTCCCGCTGTGATTGCTGGACTTATATTCTTATGGATTATCCATTTTTTTGTCATAAAAGGCATCTATCAAGCATTCTTACTTAATTGTTTAGTCACATTAGCTAAAATTGTGCCTATTTGTTTATTTATTGTTTGTGTCGTTTTAGCGTTTAAAGTTGATACTTTCAATATGGACTTTTGGGGGACACCTCAATTAGGAACCATCCTCAGTCAAGTAAAACATACCATGCTTTATACCGTATGGGTTTATTTAGGGATTGAAAGTGCAACAGTTTATGCCGCTCGAGCTAAAAATATAATTAGTATAAGTCGAGCCACTTTTTTTGGTTTTGCTATTACCAGTCTATTATTAGTCTGTGTTTCGGTACTATCTTTAGGGATCGTCCCACAACACGAACTAGCACAAATGAAAAATCCATCCATGGCCTTAGTGATTGAACATGTTGTAGGTAGTTGGGGAGCTAAATGTATCAACATTGGTTTGATTGTGTCGGTCAGTGGTGGACTATTGTCTTGGTTAATGTTAGCGGCTGAAATGCTGTTCCTTTCTGGCCAAGGAAATCAACATACCGTACCTAGTTGTTTCGGTAAACTCAATAAAAACAGCACACCCGCTAATGCATTGTGGTTAACAACGAGTTTAATTAGTGTACTTATGATTTTGGCACATTTTTATCAATCGGGTTACAACACCTTAATTCAGCTATCAACTTCAATGGTACTCATCCCCTATCTACTATCAGCACTATTCGTGTTTAAACTATCTATAAGGCAACGAAAAAAACATCTATTATTCATCGGTACACTGGGTTCAATTTATGGATTCTGGTTAATCTATGCTGGTGGAGTGTCTTATTTATTACTATCCATGATCTTATATAGTGTTGGATTATTGTTCTACCTTTATGCAAGAAAACAAAGGCATCTATCATCTTTCAGTTATTTGCATGACAAAATTTATGCCATAACCATAGTTATACTAGCTGTTATAGCGATAATATACTTCTACATTATTCCGCAATAACCAAAAAGGCATTATTTACGAAACAGATAAAAATCAGCCAATAATTCTCTAAATGGTTGAGAATACCTCCCATGGTCATCACACATACACAATGATTGACTAAGGAAATTATCATTTTGATGAAATGAAAAGGCCATCAGTGCCAACGAAAAATCCTTATCAGCTGAATATTTTACTTGCATTTCACTGCATAAAAATAACCTATTTAACTCGCATAACTGTTTAAATTTATCTGCAACATGATAAGGTAAGACTAAACAAAATAATCCATTTGGTTTTAATAAACGAATTACCGCATCAATAAGTTGCTGATAGTTTAAACTCTCGGTATAACGAGCCAACTGACGCTCTGTATTTCGACATTCGACTGCTGATTGGAAATAAGGTGGATTAGTTATAATCAAATCATAACAAGCATTATCATCTATTCTAAATTGATTAACATTAATATTTAACGCTTGGATCGTTTGAAAATTAGCATTTAAGCTATTTTGCTGACATTGCATAATCGCTTGCGGATCAATGTCGATCGCATCAATTTGACATGAATGGTTTTCTAAACGCTGGGCAAGCATCAATGCAATAACGCCACATCCAGTACCAATATCTAAAACATTTTGTATATCAGGTTTAATTGGTGCCCATGCACCTAACAAGCAACTATCCGTTGTCACTTTCATTGGACTTTTATCATGAGCAATAAAAAAACGCTTAAAGGTAAATCCACCTTTTTTTAATGGTAGCTGATTATTTGGCATGACTAAACTTTCTAAATAATGGCTTATTGGACGCAATTGCATCAGCCCAACGAGTTGGCTCCGGCAAACGATAACCGCGTAAACATTGTTTGACCCAATGTAATGCGCTGTCCTGACTGATTCTATGCCCTGCGGAAACAAATAACGGATTACAATTATCTTTACTTTGTAAAACCCAGCCTATCTGTTCTTGCTTATCAAACAGAGGCGTTACATTTCCCGCTTTTTTCGATTGAGGTTCGAATTGTCCACATAATTTTCTTTTTGCTACACCAATCGTAGGTATATCGAGCAATAAACCTAAATGACTTGCAATTCCTAATCGTCTGGGATGAGCAACACCCTGCCCATCAACCAACAACAAATCAGGTTTGTGCTTAAGCTGTTGCCATGCTTTAAGCAATGCTGGATACTCCCGAAAAGACAAATATCCTGGAATATAAGGAAAATTTGTTTCCAATCGAGCAATGTTATATTCAACCACTTCAAAATCAGGAAATGTCAATATCACAATCGCAGCACGAGTTATCATGCCACCTTGTTCAAAACCGACATCCGTCCCACCAATCAATTTTATTGCTGGGTTAAAATCATCCACCAAGCTAACCTGATTGGCTAATTGTTGTTGTGAAAGTTTTAATTGTGCTAAATTAATAGACATTTCAACTCTGCTGAGTATTATTAGTTACAATAAAATGATTTTACCAGAATAAGTATGCCTTATACATTAGCAAATCCAACCGAATTAACCGAAGAAATAAAAAAAAGTCGCTTTATTGTCAATGCGGCACCCATTATAAATGCGGAGCAGGCTGCACAATTTATTGATAGCATTAGTGATCCAAATGCAACTCACAACTGTTGGGCATGGAAAATAGGACAACAATATCGTTTCAATGATGATGGAGAACCTACCAGTACTGCTGGGCGCCCTATTCTATCGGCTATTGAAGGACAAGATTGCGATCAGGTCGTCGTTGTTGTGACTCGCTACTTTGGCGGAATTAAATTAGGCACAGGTGGATTAATTCGTGCTTATGGTGGTTCAGCAAGCCATTGCTTACAACAAGCTGAATTAATAGAACTTATTGCCAGAACAACCTTAGAATTTCACTGTTACTATAACGAGTGGCCTATTATAGAAAACCGACTGAAGGAACTCGATGCAATTATTGAACAACAAAATTTTGATGCAGAAGGTGTCACAGTCGGCATCGCTATCACGCAAGACAATTTACTCACACTTAAAAAGAATATTAGTGATATTACTCGCGGAAGAGTGATTATTGAAGTATAAGAAATCTTTTGAGTATCTTCAATATCGATAAATTTTATCAATAAGCTTAATTAAACTGATGATGAAATAGATAAATGAATAATTCATAAAAGTATAAAGTAAAATACAGCTTCAATCAGAATAGAAAGTTTATTTAACATATTTAGTCGAGGCGGCGTAATAATATAAAGAATTAATGTAAATGATTTTAATCATTTAAATAAAACCTCAAAAACCCCGCTCCTCAACTTTTTTTCTTTCCCCTCAAGGATAAATAATTGCTAGTGATAAATAGTTAATTATTAAACTCATATACACTACCGTCACCCCATGTGCCAATGTAATAACGGCTATTATGATAAGCTAATGCAACAGCTTGAGATAAGTTCGAAACTAATGTCGTCACTTTTTTGCTTTGTACATCAATTTTTCGCACCATACCTGCACCATTATCAACCACTGCCACTACATTTGGGGCAATTAGTACAATACCTACACCTGGGCGATTAAATTCGGCGCCGAGCTCCGTTTGAGTACCATTTGGACTGATCATAGTTAGACGTCCACTGTATTGAGAAACAACTAAACTATTATCCGCTAATTGAGTCACGCCAACTGGTGTAGTTAATCCACGAGCAACAATATTTTTTTGTTTTGTTTGAAGATCAAGCGAAACAATTTCACCTGTTGAACGATTAGTGATGAGTAACTGCCCCTGATTAGAAAAAGCGATTCCGGTAGGCGTATGATAACCATCAGAAATTTTTTCTGATTTACCATCACGATTAATTTTTAAAATATAATCATCGCCATAAGATGAAACATACATATTATCTTTTGCATCAAAAACTATTCCAGCTGGTGATGATATACCCGAATAAAAAGTCTCTTTTTTACCATTAGCATTTATTTTCAAAACTGAATTATTTGACCAATCTGTCACATACATCTCCCCTTTACTATCAAATGCGATTCCTGTTGGAGCATTGAAGTCTGAGGAAATCTTTGTTAAACCTGCCATAGATGACCCTCCATAAAAACAGCAAAATATAAACATCGACATACGCAGTAAAAATTTTTTCATTATTAATTTCCTTATTTATAACACATTAATTTTTAATACTATTTTTAATTAATCGAATCGCAATTAACGCTAGGATTAAATTAACGATAGACAAAAAGACACAAAGTATTATGGCTCCATTCCAAGCTTTATTTTGATAAACAATACCGAGTAAATAAGTACCAATACTACCGCCAGCTAAACAAGCAAGAAGATATAAAGACGAAATAGCACCTCTAGAACTGATTGGTACAATTTTATTTAGCATTGCAATAACTAATGGTTGAATACCAAATACGAATAGGAATAAACAAAAAATGCCTAATCCAATAACATATAATGATGAGCTAAATCCGATAGTGACAATCGACATACATACAGCTAACAGACAGATAATGAATAAGTATTTTTCATTGATGACTTGAGTTAACTTACCAGTGATCATGCTACCGACTACCGCACTTAGACCAGCAAAATTCAACCAACCTAAAACGGTTGAAGATAAGTAAAAAGGTTCGCCCTTCAAATAAAAAGTGAGTAAAGAAGATATTCCAAGATAAACAAAAAATAGTAAAAAACCGATTACTAAAAAAATAACGACAGTTTTATCAAGAAATAATTTAAGTGCAGAGAAATACGTACCTATCAAACTGGTTGTTGGAGATTGATTTGTTGTTTGCTTTATACCAAAAGGAACAAAAAGACATGCTACAATGATTAATCCCGCATAAATGATAAAAGCAATCTGCCAAGACCAAAAATCAGTTAACATCGCAATCACACTACGGCTAAAAATGATGCCAACAATGGAAGCTGAAATCATAATTCCCATTGCTTGTGGTAACTTATGATTTGGCGTGTTTTTAGCGGTATAAGCAAACAAAGCAGCAGGAACAGCAGCTGCAAAAAAGCCTATTAATGACATAACAACCAAATATAAATTAAAACAATCAATGATCACCGATAAAATAAGACAACAAATGGTACCAATACTACCAATCAGAACTAATAACTTTGTTGAAACGTTATCCGAGAGTGGACCATAAATAAAAAAAGAAATCGCATAAAAAAAACAAGATAAACTAAACACATTTCTCGCTTCTAAAATATCAATATGATAACTTTTTGATATTTCTTGAAAGATAAGTTGACTTATATAAACTGAACCGACCAATAGCACAATTAAAATTGCTGACAAAATTAGACTGGATTTTTTCTGTATTGTTTCTTCTTTTAACATAAATTTCATAATAAAGATTGATTAGTTTTCAAGAAGACTATCTGACAAATAATTAATTTAAAAATACATATTTTGTTATACGAAAATCGTATAGCCAAAAATGATGATTAGCAAAAGATGTAAAACTCATTCATAATAACTAAATGATGATTGAGCTAAAAAAACTATACGACAATTTGGACACCAAACTAATTGATGTATTAAGAACTGTGTAATTATGGACATTTACAGCAAAAGATTACCAACTATTAAGCAATTACAATATTTCATTGCGGTCTGTGAAGAACTTAGTTTTACTGGCGCAGCCAAAAAACTTGGTATTAGCCAACCTCCTCTTTCAACTCAAATTAAAAATTTGGAAGAAACCCTACAAAGCACACTATTTTTAAGGAACTCTCACAATATTGTATTAACCAATGAAGGCGAAATACTAAAATCTAAAGTAACACAATTATTAAGTGATCTTTGTTCAATGGTTAAATCAACAAAGCATCTAGAAAAAGTTATTATAGGAACAACTAAAACCTTAAGTTTTGACTATATTCCTTATTTCAAATCGTTTTTATCCAAATTTAGTGATGAAACAGAAATATATAAACATAACTATACCTCTAAAGAGCTGCTACTTGAGTTACAAAAAGGCAATATTGATTTTGCCTTTGTTTCGGATTATTCAACTAGAGATTTTAATGAAAACTCAATACTAATCTATCAAGAACCCATGACCTTAGTATTGCCAGCTCATCACCCATGTAGTAAACAAGATAAAGTTAATCTTAATGATGTGATTGATTTACCCCTGTTTTGGTTTAAACAACATTTAAACCCATTTTTTTACGACCAGTGTGAAAAGGTTTTCAATAGCTTAAACCACCCACTACATCGTCGTGCCGAACTCGCTGATAATTTATCTATGCTACTGGAAGTTGCATTGGGTAAAGCAATAATGCTTTTACCACAATCGATGACACAAATGAAAGTCGATGGTGTTATCTATAAAAAGTTGATCAACAGCCAAGATAAAAAATTAAAAATAAATATTTATCTGATATGGCGTAAAAACATTAAAACTTCAACAGTCAATCAAGCAATAATTGATTATTTTAATCAGCATAAAATCAGCTAAATTAAACCTCAAAAACCCCGCTCCTCAACTTTTTTTGCTAATTTATTCATTATTGAAATGGTGTCAAAAATGTTGAGGAAAGGGGTTTTTGGTAAATTCTTTTAAACTATTTTTCTTTTTTTAGTTATTAAATCGCCTTTGGTTGCTTGTACATAACAAAGCCATTACAATTATGCAAACTAATCACTTTTCTTTTAAACTTATGATTACTTATACAGATGCAACTTTAGATGATTTGCCCTTTATCGTGGATGTATATAATTCAACAATTGCTAGTCGCCAAGTTACAGCTGATTTACAACCGGTGTCTGTTGAAAGTCGTTTAGCGTGGTTTGAGCAGCATAATCCACAAAAACGCCCACTTTGGTTAATCAAATATCAAAATCAACCTTGTGGTTGGGTGAGCTTATCATCATTTTATGGCCGTCCGGCTTACGATAAAACGGTTGAAATAAGTTTATATATTCATCAAGATTTTAGAGGAAAAAAAATCGGTCAAACCATAGTGACTCAAATTGAATTATTTGCTAAGCAAATTGGTATCGAAGCCATACTTAGCTATGTTTTTGGGCACAATACGCCTAGCATAAAACTATTTGAAAAGCTTCATTATCAACATTGGGCACTACTCCCCAAAATTGCCGAACTTGATGGCGTCAAGCGTGATTTAGTTATTTTAGGTAAGCATCTGGATTAACACATCTATCTAACTTAGTTATGATTTATTTTTTTCAAAAGGGATACTCCACACATGGGCAATCTAAGAAATCTTCAATATTTATTTCAACAAGCAAAAATTACGAGTATTTTAGTTCTGCTTAATGTTGCATGGTTTGTTATTTCTCATCTACTTGATTCTCGTGGTTTTTCAACATATATGGAAAACGCCTTCTTGATTGACTGGGGTGCTGATGTTGCTCAGTTAACTTTTTCTGGTGAATATTGGCGTTTATTTACCAATATCTTTGTACATGCAGGATTAGCTCATCTTGCTATGAATATGTTAGCATTATGGAGTGTTGGGATTGTTTTAGAACGATTGATCCCACCATTTTCTTTTATTGGTATCTACTTATTGTCCGGCTTATTTGGTAGCTTAGCGAGTGACGTTTCAACCATTCGTCATAGTGTTATTAGTTGTGGTGCTTCGGGGGCTATCTTAGGTATTATCACTGCACTGCTTGCCTATTCACTCATCAATCGTACCGATCTGCAAGAGATGCCTATCAAGTCTATTGTAATCAGTTTATTTCTAACTCTGGGATTAGGTTTGTTACCTTCTATTGACAATATGGCGCACATTGGTGGTGCGATTACAGGGTTTATTTTAGGTGGAATAGTTACGGTCTGTTTGAAAAAATTTCGCTATCAAAGCAATATTTACACTATATTAATCTTAATCCTCTTTGCGGCATCGTGTTTGCTGTTATATTCAATTTATCAATATTATAAAACAACATATGGTTTTAATTATTAAAAATAAAGGCGCAAATTGAACTTTGCGCCTTTATTATTTTATCTGATTTATTAATAACTACTTAGCACTCGAGCCGGATCAATTTTATACGCTCTTCGAGCTGGGTAATAGCTGGCAATCAAACTTAATAACATTGCTGTAATAAATACAATGACAACATCAAATAAATGAATTTCGGATGGTAAAAAATCAACAAAATAGATGTTACTATTTAAGATTTTATGTCCCATCATCGACTCAAAAACACCCATTATGTTTGAGAGTTGCCATGAAACGATAACGCCAAGCACCACGCCAATCACACTACCAATCAAACCTGAAATTACACCATACCAAATAAAAATACGTTTTATAAGATTATTGGTTGCGCCAAGTGTTTTAAGAATAGCGATATCTCGTTGCTTATCTTTAACTGCAATAACTAGCGTCGATACTATATTAAAACAAGCAACGCCAATTACGACAATCATTGCTAAATACATAATTTGTCGAATCATTTGAATATCACGATACATAAATCCAAATGTACGTTCCCAACTATTAAAATCGAGATTCTCTTCAAGATTCAACGTTGCCTGGCCAATAATATCACTAGCTTGATAAACATTATCTACATTGATCATCAATCCTGTGACACTGTCACCAATATTGAGTAGCTTTTGTGAATCAGTTAAAGGTAATAAAGCTACATTGTTACTCAATGAACCACTAAGATCTAAAATACCATGTACTTGTAAACGAACTCGACGAGGTGGTTTAAGTTGTTCTGGATTGTTTGAAACCGGAATAAGCAAAGAAACCCACTGCCCTTCTTGAACTGCAAGTGATTTAGCTAAACCGGCACCTAAAATGATTTGTTGATTATCTGCTTTAAAATCTTGCCATTTATTATTAAGTACATAATTAGGTAATGCACTTATCTTCTTTTCTTGTTCTGGGTCAAGTCCTTGTACTTCAACCGCACCAAGCTTGCTACCATTTTCAATCAATCCCGTAAAACTAACAAACGGCATGGCAGATACAATACGTTTATTTTCTTGCAGTTCAGTTTGAATATGCTCCCAATTTTCCAAATTGCCCATATGAGAATAAACTTGTCCATGAGGCACGACCGATAAAACTCGATCATTTAATTCACGCTCAAAACCATTCATGGCACTTAAGCCAATGATCAGCGCAGCAATACCTATAGCGATGCTCAGAGTTGAAATAATTGATATCAACGAAACCATACCGCTTTTACGGCGTCCTTTACGGAATTTTATGGCTGTGATTAATGATAAATTCATAATCCATTTACCTTTATTTCACCGAATGAGACAACTGCCCATCACTCATAATCAATTGATGATCGAGTTGATTTGCTAAAGCGAGATCATGCGTCACCACTAAAAAAGCCGTACCATGTTCACGATTAAGTTTTATCAGTAACTCAAAAATTGAATCAGCTGTTGATTTATCTAAGTTACCCGTTGGTTCATCAGCCATCACGAGTGCAGGATTATTAATCAACGCTCGTCCTATCGCAACGCGTTGACGTTCACCACCTGATAGTTCAGATGGACGATGATTAGCACGTTTAACTAAATTCACCGACTCTAACATCGCCATAGCACGTTTTTTAGCTTCGCTAGGTGATGTGCCTCCAATCAACAAAGGCATTGCTACATTTTCAAGCGCAGTAAAGTCAGGCAATAGATGGTGGAACTGATATACAAATCCAATTTCTTGGTTACGCAAATGTGCTTTTTCTTGTTCTGATAAGCGATTCAGTTGTTGAGATTTAAATGTGATTTCACCTGAAGTTGGTTTGTCTAATCCACCAAGCAAATGCAACAAAGTACTTTTACCTGAGCCAGAGCTACCAATAATTGCCAGCAATGATTTAGGATAGATATCAAACGAGACATCTTTTAATACCTCGGTCACCATTTTGCCTTCTTTATAGGTTTTATAGAGATTTTTAGCTGAAAGAAGTGGCTGTGAATTATTCATAACGTAAAGCCTCGGCTGGTTGGATATTGGCTGCACGATATGCAGGATAAATAGTTGAAATTAGCGATAACATAAGTAATCCGAAAATAATAAATATAATTTGTGCAGGTTCAACTAGCGTTGGTAATTCAATACCAGCAAAGGATAAACCAAGCACCGACATCAACTCATTTAGATATGAGGCTAGTAACAAACCAATGGCGCTACCTAATAAAGTTCCAATGACACCTGAACTAGCACCTTGAATAATAAAAATCAGCATAATCTTAAAGCGTGATAAACCCTGCGTTTTTAATATGGCCACCTCGCCTTGTTTTTCCATAACTAATAAACTAAGCGAAGTAATAATGTTAAATGCCGCGACAATTACAATTAAACTAATCAACAGCCCCATCACATTTTTTTCCATCTTAATAGCTTGGAACAGCTCACCTCGTTTTGCTCGCCAATCGGTAAACACCAAGTCTTCAGGTAATGGATTTTTTGTTACTGATGAAATTTCAAGTGGATGAGCTAAAAATAGACGCCAGCCACTAATATTATTAGCAGGATAACGTAATAAATTTCTAGCATCAGTTTGATTGATATAAATTAACGCTTGATTGATATCATGATTAACGGAAAACAACCCGCTCACGGTAAATAAACGTTGGGAAGGAATACGGCCTACTGGTGTAATCTGACTGGCATCGGTGACCATCAAGCGAATCTTATCACCAACTATCACACCTAATTGATCGGCTAACGTCTGCCCTAATATTACATTATAGCTACCCGCCTGTAAGGTATCGATTGAACCAGCATAAACATAATCTTCAATCGGATCGTGGTCGTCAACAGTAATCCCCATTAAGGTGCTAACCGTGATACTTTGTTGGCTTTGTAAAACCACATCACCGGTAATAATCGGCGTTATCCGCTCAACACCTTGGATATTTTCAAATTGCGATGAAGTGATAATACTAGAATCAATTTTACCTGTTTTAGAGGTAATTTGTGCTTGAGGAAAAAACTTTAAGATACTATTTTGCATCTGCTCTTCCAGCCCATTCATTACCGACAATACCACAATTAAACCGATAGAACCAAGCATAATTCCAATCATAGATAGCCAGGAAACAAATCGGCCAAAACCATCGTTTTTTTGCCCATATACATAGCGTAAACCAATATAAAATACTAATGGACGAAATATCTTTGACATAATAGTTATTAAATACCTGAAGTTTTCAATCAACTTTTTAAATTTTAGTTGCTTATCATACAGGATTAAACAGTTATAGAAAACAACCATATAATTACGTTATAATATCACGATAACTTTGTCGCAATTATCTATTATTCCAACATGCCTAATAATATTTCTAGCATCATTCCTAAAAAATCAGGTGAAGTTAAACAAGTTGGTCAACTTGTCGGTTCTTCATTATCTCAATTTTGTGCACAAGTCATTGACGCACATGATGGTTTAGTGGTGATTGTTACAGATGATATGCAACAAACAACTCGTCTTCATGAAGAGCTAAAACAATTTTCACACTATCCGTCGATCTTCTTCCCCGATTGGGAAACGCTTCCCTATGATAGCTTTTCCCCGCACCAAGATATCGTGTCAGAACGATTATCTTGCCTATATAATCTAGGGCATTTGACCAAAGGTGCATTAATCTTACCAATTAATACGCTTATGCAAAAAGTTTGCCCGCAGAACTATTTAGGTGGGCATGTCTTTATGATGAAAAAAGGCTTAGCCATAAGTCGTGAAAATCTACGCTTGCAACTTGAAAATGCCGGTTATCGTTCAGTTAGTCAAGTCATGGAACATGGTGAGTATGCTACTCGCGGAGCATTATTTGATATCTATCCGATGGGCAGTGAAAGCCCTTACCGTATTGATTTCTTTGACGACGAAATAGACAGCATTCGTACCTTTGATGTCGAAACTCAACGGACTCTCGATGAAATTACCGAAATTCAACTACTACCTGCTCATGAGTTTCCTTTTGATAAAACATCAATAGAATTGTTTAGAAGCCAATGGCGAGAGAGATTTGAAGTAAGGTTAGACCCTGAAAGTATCTACCAACAAGTCAGTAAAAATATTTTACCAACCGGTATTGAGTATTGGCAGGCATTATTCTTTAATGAACCACTCACGTCACTATTCAGCTATTTTTTATCTAATACACTGATCATTAACACTGCTAACATCGAACAGTTTGCTAATAAATATTGGCAAGATATTACTCAGCGTTATGAGAGCCGAAAAGTCGATCCTATGCGACCGCTTTTAGAACCAACAATTATTTGGTCAAAAACCGATGAAATCTTTGCTCATTTCAAACACTATCCACGAATTACTGTTTCACGCGCTCAAATCACTGAATCGAACAAAAGTATTAATTTACCATTTAGTTTACTGCCTGAAATAGCTATACAGATTCAGCAGAAAAATCCCTATTCACATTTTGAACAATTTACTCAAAATTTTAATGGCAGGATTATTTTTTCAGTCGAATCGGAAGGTCGAAAAGATGCATTGCTAGAAATATTAGGCCGTATAAGAATACATCCAACCACCATCACTCAACTTAGCCAACAATCGGATAATCGTTATTGTTTAATGATTGGTGCTAGCGAACAAGGTTTTATCGATCATCAACAAAATTTGGCCTTTATTACTGAAAACGAATTATTGGGCCGTCGAGTTATTCGTCGTAAGAAAGAGAGCAAGCAGGCAATTAATACTGACAGTTTAATCCGTAGTTTAGCAGAATTAACACCAGGTAAGCCTGTTGTACATATTGAGCATGGTGTTGGTCGCTACGCTGGTTTAACCACATTAGAAACAGGTGGTATTACTGCTGAATACCTTATTTTACTTTATGCCAATGATACTAAACTCTATGTACCCGTTTCATCGCTAAATTTAATTAGCCGTTATTCAGGTGGTGATGAAGAAAATGCTCCACTCAATAAATTAGGAACTGATGCATGGAGTAAAGCTAGACAAAAAGCTGCCGAAAAAGTACGAGATGTTGCAGCTGAATTGTTAGATATTTATGCTGAACGCGAAAGTAAGCCAGGCTTCGAATTCAAACAAGATCGTGAACAATACGAGCTGTTTTGCCAAGCTTTTCCTTACCAAGAAACGGAAGATCAGCAAAATGCCATTGGTGCTGTTATTGGTGACATGTGCTCACCTTATGCTATGGACCGATTAGTTTGTGGTGATGTTGGTTTTGGTAAAACCGAAGTGGCAATTCGTGCTGCATTTTTAGCGGTGATAAATCATAAACAAACCGCAGTCTTAGTCCCGACTACTTTACTTGCACAGCAACATTATGAAAGTTTTTGTGATAGATTTGCCAATTGGCCAATACGCATTGAAAGTTTGTCACGATTTAAAACCGCTAAACAGCAACAAGCTATAATTCAAGAACTCGCTGAAGGTAAAATCGATATTGTTATTGGTACCCATAAACTTTTACAAGAAGATGTAAAATGGAAAGATTTAGGGCTTTTAATTGTTGATGAAGAACATCGCTTTGGTGTTCGCCAAAAAGAGCGTATTAAAGCGATGCGAGCCAATATCGACATATTAACCTTAACGGCTACCCCTATTCCTCGAACGCTAAATATGGCAATGAGTGGTATGCGTGATCTCTCAATTATCGCTACACCACCTGCTCGCCGATTAGCGGTAAAAACCTTTGTTCGAGAATATGATAACTTAGTTATTCGTGAAGCCATCTTGCGTGAAATTTTGCGTGGTGGTCAAATTTATTACTTACACAATGACGTATCAGATATTGAAAATGTGGCTGAAAAGTTAGCTGAATTGGTACCTGAAGCACGAATTGCAGTTGGTCATGGGCAGATGCATGAACGCGATTTAGAGCGCGTAATGAATGACTTTCATCATCAACGATTCAACTTATTGGTGTGTACTACCATTGTCGAAACCGGAATCGACATCCCTAATGCCAACACCATTATTATTGAAAGAGCCGATAAATTTGGTTTAGCACAATTACATCAATTGCGTGGTCGAGTTGGACGCTCATATCACCAAGCTTACGCTTATTTATTAACACCACACCCTAAATTACTAAGTAAAGATGCTAAAAAACGCCTTGATGCTATCGCTACATTAGAGGACTTAGGTGCTGGTTTTGCTTTAGCTACACATGATCTTGAAATCCGTGGTGCAGGCGAATTATTAGGCAGTGATCAAAGTGGGCAGATTGAAACAATTGGTTTTAACCTTTATATCGAATTACTTGATGATGCCGTTAAATCTCTTAAGGAAGGCAAAGAACCGACTCTTGAATCATTACTCAATAATCAACAGACCGAAGTTGAGTTACGATTACCAACGTTGATTCCTGATGATTTCATCCCCGATGTCAATACTCGATTGTCACTATATAAGCGAATTGCAAGCATCGAAAGTTTAGATGAATTAACCGATATTCAAGTCGAAATGCGCGATCGCTTTGGTCAGCTACCTGATCCGGTACTTTTTTTATTAGAAACAACGAAAATCCGTTATCAAGCACAAAAATTAGGTATTACAAAAATTGAATTTGGTGAAAAAGGTGGTTTTATTGAGTTTGGATCTAACAACAAAATTTCAGTTGATTATTTAATTGAAACAATTCAAAAATCACCAAAAAATTATCGCTTGGAAGGAACAAATCGATTAAAATTACTCAAAGCTGATTTAGAGCGCATTGAACACATTGATTATATTAAAAATTTATTAGCGGATTTTGCTGAACATCAAGAAAAATAGCTCGAAATATACAGGAACATAAGAATTGAAAAAAACAATATTAACCATTATTACTATTGCTATATTCACCATTATTACTATATTAGGCTATATTTGTATTGCATGGCATACAGGTATCGTAATAGAAAAGGAACTATACAATACGTTACCCGAAACCGTTGCAAAATTTAACAATGCGCAAAATATCTTTAAGTTAAACATTTCCCTTTCTAATCATGAAAGACATCTGTTTTCAACCAAAACACACATCTATATGACGCTAACACCCAAAGATGGAAGTTCAGAGGATGTATTAACGTTAGCTGATAAAGATTTTACTATTCATCATGGACCATTCCCAATTGCAGCTTTAAAACAAGGTATATTTTCACCACAACAGGCTTGGATTGATTATGAAATCAGCCAAGAAGCTAAACCTGCGTTATGGGAAGCTATGGGAAATCAACCATTTATTACTGGCTACATTAGTTTGGATTATAGTAATAATCTGATCATGAAACTTTTTAGTCGAAAATTTAGTGAAAAAAGGGAGTTCGAAACTAATATTAATCTTGAATACGAATTAGGTAATGGTAGTTTTACATTTATTAGTAATAATGATTCCCCTATACCTTCAATAACGCTGGATTTAGATAGATTTCACACCAAAAAAGCTAATGTATATTTCACTTTAGATAAGCTTCACATTGAGTTTGCTGGCGAAAAACAATCAACAAATACTCATTATTTATTGAGTTTAGATTCTTTAAATACAAATCTAAGAGATGCTTTTTTCAATCCTGATTATGACTTTACTAAGTCCGATAATGACACTTTCTTAATAAACAATCTAAAAGTAGATAGCACTATTGATTCCAATAATCAAAATATAACCTTACAAGCTAACCTCGATAAGTTTACCTTAATTCCTGAGTCAGACGATAAACGACCTGCTATTAAATTAAATAAAATTTCAGTCAATCAGAAAGTTAACTTTGGTGATAGCCGTACTCTAAATGGCTTTTTTAGCGGTAGTATTGACTCGATCTTATATGGACAACAAGAGTTAGGCAAAGCAGAAATAAATATTGATTATCAAGGGTTAGATAAGGCGGAATTTGGTGCAGCGTTTATCGATGAAGATACTCAATATAATCAACCTATCAATAGTCGATTTGAGTTAAAAAAATTAAATTTACATAATGATAAT
The DNA here is from genome assembly GCF_001693745.1 of Gilliamella sp. wkB72. Lineage (NCBI taxonomy): Bacteria > Pseudomonadati > Pseudomonadota > Gammaproteobacteria > Orbales > Orbaceae > Gilliamella > Gilliamella sp. wkB72. Next base: position 29,968 of record NZ_LZEI01000017.1, read on the forward strand.
GGTGACATCAATATCAAAGGCTTACTTGATGTTACTAATCTTAGTAAAATTTATACAATTAACGATCCGTTTGATAACATCAATAACTTTACATTACACGTGAACGCCCCGCTTAACGTACTAGCGCGTACATTTGCTCAATATCATTCGCCTAATAATAGTGGTATAACAGAGGATCAATTTAATAAATCTAAAAAAATAGTCCAAGACATATTGGCACATATGTCTAATGATTCGCCATTATTTACCTTTAGTAAAGACGGAGAGCAAGGTTTATTTATCGATATACATCAAGATAGCAATGATGTTAATATTAATGGAAAAATTTATAATAAAAGTAATGTGTTGGAACTATTTAAATAACTATGAATTAAACCCAATTAGGCTTAAACCCGAAGTAAGAAAACAGTAAAAATTATTAATTTTAAAAAGTAATTAACAAGTAATAGAAATCAAGAGAGTAAAAATGAAGAAAACAAAATTAGCAGTTGGTGTTATTGCAATATTAGGTTTGGGGTATGTTGGTACTGCATGGTATACCGGAAATGTAATAGAAGATGGTCTTGATAGCACATTAAAAAATTTAACCCAAGAAGTTAATAGCTTACAAGATAATTTTGAGGTACAAATCACGCATACAAATGACGAAAAAAGCCTCTTCTCAACTAAAACACACATAAAATTAGCTGTAACAAACATTGAAAATTCAAAAACAGTTGTATTATACGATGATGATGTGATTATTCATCATGGTCCTTTTCCAATTGAAGCGTTAAAAAATGGTGTATTCACACCACAACAAGCTTGGATTGAATTTCAAAATAGTGAGCAATTTAATCCTGATTTATGGAAAAAAGCGGGTAATCAGCCATTTATGAAAGGTCATGTAAGCCTATCTTATTCTGACTTCATAAACTATAACATATCAACTCAACCAATTGTATTTGATTTGAAAGATATCGGAGTTGAAGATGCTGATGGTAAACTTGATCTTGGTGAGATAAATTGGCGTGCTTCAGGAAACATTAATTTTGTTGCCCCATCAATTTCGATTGAAGCAAGTAAAATTAATTATCAACATGATGCAGATAATCAATTAAAAATAACCAATTTAAAAGTTGTTAACGATGCAGATTTTCAAAATAAATATACTTTAAATGCTAGCGTTGATGATTTCTATTTTAATTTTGAATCGGCCAGAGATACACCAGAAATTTCTCTGAAAAATTTAGCTTGGAATTATGTGTTAGAAGCAAAAGAGAGTGGCTTAAATGGTGATTTTGCATTCAAGATTGGTTCATTTAAATATGGTAAACAAGACATAGGTAATGGTTCGTTTGAATTTGATTTTGAAGGATTAGATAAATCTTTTTTAGAAATTTACCCGGAAGCAGCGCCGTTTTTAGCTAAAATAAAACATAGTTCACCTAATACCAAAATGAACTTCAAAAAAGTCAATTGGCACAATGCAGCCGGTGATTTTAACTTCAGTGCATTTTTTGATGTTTCAGATTTCACTATAATGTCAAGTTTAAGATTGGCTCAAAATATCGATCAACTTAACCAATTTAAAGTAAATCTTGATGCACCATACAAAGTTATAGCACGTATTAAGACTCAATTTGATAATCCAGAAAATGAAAATATTTCTGAACAACAATTTGAGTCTGATGCTAAACAAATGCAATTCATCGTTGAAAGATCTTTTAATAGATCTCCATATCCAGCAATTTTATTTAAAAAAGGAGATGTGGAAGGTATATTCACTGAAATTGAATACACTAAACAAAGTGGTCAATTCAACCTTAATGGCAAAAAAATGAGTTTTCAAGAGCTTCAAAACCATTTTTAAAAGTTAAACTTTTTATCACTAATTTATCCCGCCACCTTTTGGCGGGATAGCTTCTAAAAAATAATTTATTTGCAAATCCGATACATATTATTTGATTAGTTATATCAAATCGCAAAATAAAGTTTTTGATTAAACAATGATAGATGTAAATTTATAGAATTTATTAAATTTTGAAATAACATACTTAATATAGTTAAATAAGTCTTTAAAAAATATCATTAGAAAATAAGAATATTATAAGTGAATATTAATGAAAAAAAGCATCTTAATTATAATGTCAGCACTAGGACTTGGCTATATTGGAATTTCATGGCATACAGGCAATATTATTGAAAGAGAATTTGATAATAACCTTCAATCCTTAACCGAAAAAGTTAATAGCTATCAACAATTATTTGATATTACGATTAATAAAAGCCATTATCAAAAGAATATTTTTTCGACAAAAGTTCACTTAACTTTTACCTTATCCCCTAAAAATCAATCTCAAAAAAGTACCCTAAAAGTATTTGATGATGATTTAACTATTTATCATGGTCCCTTCCCCACTGCAGCTTTGGCAAATGGTGTTTTTACTCCAAAATTTGCTTGGATTGAATATGAAATGGGTAAAATAAACTCTCCAGAACTTTGGAAAATTGCGGGTAATAAACCTTTTATAACAGGTCATGCAAGCATCGGATATGGGCAATATCTAATTGTTAAATTAGCGACAAAGGCAATCAAATTGAATCATTCGAAATTAGAATTTTATATTTCAGATGTTATTTACAATTTAGAAAGTGGAGAAGACAGAAATCAACTCATATCGACATTAAAATTTGATAATTTAACACTTTATAAAAATAAACAGGATGCTATTTCATTTGAGCAGTTTATCTTAACGGCAAAACCAAACCAAGATCAGATAGAATATAAAATGAACCTTGGTAACTTACACATAAACGTTGGCACGATTAATCGATTTCTATTTGATATAAGCAATATTGAAAATAAAGGCCATTATGCTTTCAATATCGATGAACAAGAAATATTTACCATTCCTAATATCGATTCAATAACAAATATTGATAAAATCAAATTCACTTCGACTTATGTTCCACCAATTGCAATTAATAATTTAAACATAAAGCAAAGTAGTAAACTTAATGATAATCTCACAGTAGATGGTTATTTTATAACAAATATTAATTCAATTACTTATGGCAATCAAAATCTAGGATCAGGAAAATTAGATATTAATTATGAAGGCATAGATGGTGAAGATTTGGGATATCCAATCGATCCAATAGCCAAACAAAAATGGCTTTTTGATAATTTTCTCACCCCTTCTAATCGAAAAATTTCATTAAATAATTTAAGTTGGCACAATGATGAAGGCGATATAGCAATCCGTGCTTTAATTGAAATAACCGATGATATCTATAAGTACCGTAATATAGATAAAATAAAAGCCCTCAAATGGAATATTGATATACCAATTAAAGTATTAGGACGTATTAAAGCACAAACCAACAATCCTATAGACAATAACGTTCAGTTGGAAGAGATACAAAGTAGTAGTCGAGAACTTTTTATAATTTGTCATCAATTTTTAAAGGATAATCCATTATTTACATTTGATAAAAACAATGAAAAAGGAATCTATTCCAACATTGATTACAATTTAGAACGAGATAAAGATGAAGTTGATGTTAATGATAAAAAATTAAATAAACAAGATTTCTTTAATCAGCTGATTAGAACAATGCGTTTATTAATAGTTAAATGATGACAAAAATATCGCTTATATTAATCGTATCTATTACAATTAAGAGCAATCATCCAAATAAATGTCATGATATAAATCATTGAAAATTTAAATCATAATTCAACTTACTTAGAATTATGGATTCTTTTACTTTAACTAAAAATAAATTTTATGAATAAACATTCTTCTGTTAGTAATGAAAATCAATTTAAACGCACCATGAAAACTCGGCATTTAATTATGCTATCTTTAGGTGGTGTAATTGGGACCGGTCTATTTTTTAATACCGGTTATATTATTGCCACTGCTGGCGCAATTGGTGCAATCATTGCCTATTTAATTGGCGCATTAGTCGTTTATCTTGTCATGTTATGTTTAGGTGAACTTGCTGTGGCTATGCCTGAAACGGGTGCCTTTCATACCTATGCATCACGATTTATCAGCCCTGCTACAGGCTATACGGTAGCCTGGCTTTATTGGTTAACTTGGACTGTCGCATTAGGATCAAGCTTTACCGCTGCCGGATTGTGTATGCAATACTGGTTCCCGCAAGTCCCTGTATGGCAGTGGTGTTTAGTTTTTTGCTTAGTCATTTTTATGTTGAATATAATTACTGCACAATTTTTTGCCGAAAGTGAGTTTTGGTTTTCGATAATAAAAGTCATCACTATCGTAGTATTTATCATTGCCGGAAGCGCAGCTATTTTTGGCATAATTCCGATGAAAAATGATATGCCAGCTCCATTTTTACATAATATTACCGAGTATGGCTGGTTCCCAAATGGTATTACGCCAATAATTATGACCATGGTATCAGTTAATTTTGCTTTTTCTGGAACCGAACTTATTGGTATAGCTGCTGGTGAAACTCATCAGCCTGAAAAATCGATTCCATTAGCGATTAAAACCACTATTTTCAGATTAATCATCTTTTTCGTCGGTACAATTTTTGTATTAGCAGCGCTACTACCAATGGAGCAAGCTGGTGTAATCAAAAGTCCATTTGTTGAAGTGTTCGAAAGTATTGGTATCCCCTATTCGGCTGATATTATGAATTTTGTTATTTTAACCGCTATTCTATCAGCCGCTAATTCTGGTCTATATGCTTCTGGTCGGATGTTATGGTCATTATCCAATCAAGGCACATTACCTAAATACTTTAGTAAACTAAATAAAAAAGGTATTCCAACCACAGCTATTGCCGTTAGTATGATTGGCGGTTTATTAGCGCTGTTTTCTAGTGTCATCGCCCCAGATACGGTGTTTGTCGGCCTAACCGCGATTTCTGGATTTGCTGTGGTGGCGGTTTGGTTAAGTATTTGTGCCTCTCATTACTTTTTTAGAAAACAACTTTCATCTTCTGACATTGAAGGTCTCAAATATAAAGCACCTTTATACCCATTAGTACCAATTTTAGGCTTTATTCTATGCTTAGTTGCTTGTGTTGGTTTGGCATTCGATCCAGAACAGCGCATCGCGCTTTATTGTGGTATTCCATTTGTGGTGTTTTGCTATATCGCCTATCATGTTACCCGAGCTTATCAACAACGAGTAAACCGATAATGTCTAATCCAATATCATTCAACCAAAATATTATAATTGACGGTGCTTTAGCTAGTGAGTTACAGCGCCGTGGCTGTGATCTTAATGATAGTTTGTGGTCAGCCAAAGTATTAATAGAACAACCCGATCTGATTAGGCAAGTTCATTATGACTACTTTAAAGCTGGTGCAGATTGTGCAACCACTGCCAGCTATCAGGCATCACCTTTAGGGTTCGCTAAAAAAGGGATATCTTTAGATGAATCTATAAAGCTTATCAAAAAAAGTGTCGAGCTGGCTCAACAAGCAAAAGAGCAATATTTAACTCAGATTGGTAAAAATAAACCACTATTTATAGCTGGTTCAGTTGGTCCTTATGGTGCTTATTTAGCTGATGGTTCAGAATACACAGGCAACTATCAATTAAGTGAAGAAGAATTTATCGAGTTTCATCAGATCCGAATACAAGCACTCATCGATGCAAAAGCCGATATCCTAGCTTGCGAAACCTTACCCAATTTTGCTGAAATTAAAGCGCTTGTTAAAGTACTGAAACAGTATCCAACAATGACAGCATGGTTCTCATTTACCTTAAAAGATGCTAATCACCTTAGCGATGGTTCCCCGCTAAAAGAAGTGATCGATTATCTAAATAACGTTGATCAAGTGGTTAGTGTTGGTATTAATTGCATTGCCTTAGAAGAAGTAACTGCCGCATTAACCGTATTACAAACCTTAACTAGAAAACCTTTGATTGTTTATCCAAACTCAGGTGAACAGTATGATCCAACCACCAAACAATGGCATAAAAATCACCAACACAACTGTACTTTCAAAAACCAATTACCAACTTGGTTAAAATTAGGTGCTAAATTGATTGGCGGATGCTGCCAAACTACACCTAAAGATATTGCAGAAATTGCTGACTATTTAAAAAATATTAAATAGTGATTCAATCTGTAAGGGATAAAATCGCTGTTAATTGAATAGATAAATTAATAGCGGTTTAACTTTTTAAGAGCTATTTGCGTTCTCATCCCCCTCAAAAACCCCGTTCCTCAAAATTTTATAAAGATATTAAATACGATAATGTTAACTATCCCATATAGTGTAGATGCAATGAACTTGCCTCCAAAAGCATCCGTCACTAATTTGGGTTTGAGATTTGGAGTTTTTTAGACTCAATGCTATTCAATATTGGCATGTCGATTTTTCATTGATTCTGGCGTTTGGTTCAAATCTTCCATTAAGCTATAAATGATGCTGTCATAAGTCAGCAGAGATAGTTGTTCAAAGGTACTGCCCATAGGTTGATTTAATTGAACAACATTGATTGGAATTGCAACAATGTTATCAGCTAGTTTTGCTAAACTTGAGTTGTTGTTGGTGGTAAATAGGATTATTTTAACGCCGATTGCTTTTGCTTGATTAGCATAAGCAATGAGGCTTTTAGTTTCCCCAGAATTAGATCCTAAAATCAATAAATCGCCAACATTTGCTTTAGGTTTGCTGATTTCAGTTATTAAACTCACATTTAAACCTAAATGCATTAATCGATTAGCAAATGCACTAATCATTAATCCTGATCTGCCGGTTCCAGCTAAAAAGATATGTTTTGCGGAAATAATAGCGTTTTTAAATTCCTGAAGTTGATCTTCATTTAAATTGCCTTCCTGCGCCGATATTTCTGTCAATATATTGCTAAGTACATTTTTGATATTCACTGTTTTATTCCTATTTTATTGCCATTTTTAACTTTTCTATATTGTTTTCGATGGCATTATTTTTAAAGATGAATCCACCCGATACAATGCTATTTGCTCCAGCGGCAATGCATAGTGATATAGTTTGGTCGGTAATATTGCCATCAACTTGGATGTCGTAATGATAATTACCTTTTTGCTTTTCACGGGTTAATTGTTCAATTTTTTGTAAGGTAAAAGGTAAAAAGCTTTCATTTTTTTGACCAGGATTGACTGTCATAACGAGTACCAAATCAATAAAAGGTAAGAGTAGCTTAAGGTTTTCAATGGGTGTGCTTGGATTGATAGCTATTCCAGCTTTGATATTGTTACTTTTTATTTTGTTGATAATGAATGAGTGATGGGTCGTTGCTTCGTAATGAAAGGTGATGATATCAGCTTTAGCATCAATAAAATCTGCTATGGCTAACTCAGGCTTCTCGACCATAAGATGACAATCTAAAATGAAATCAGTATGTGTTTTTAAATTTTTGACAAAGCTTGCATTAAAACCAAGATTTGGTACATAGTGATTATCCATCACGTCAATATGTAATTGACGAATACCCAATGATTTCAATTTTTCCAAGTTTTCTTTAATCTGATAAAGATCAGAATTAAATAGTGATGGAGACAGTATCATAATTATTCCCTCTTATTAACAGCCCATCAACATAAAATTGACATGACGTTTTCGTTCACGTAGCGCATCCCAGTCAACAAAATAGATTTTTCCTAATTGCCCTAATAGTGGCAAACCATCTTTAATGATCAACACCAATGAGAAATGACCAAAAAGTGATGATTTGATATGAGCATCAGTATTTAGCATAACCCATTTTTCTGCTGGATAATTGGGATCACTAAGTCCTAAACCAAATTCAACATGCTTTGGACCTGGGCTGTTGTACTGATTTTCACTGGTCATGCGTGGTACAATTTTTTCTAAGGTATTGTTGATATCGACATGAAGAAACTCATCCCCAAAAAAATTAGTGTCATGCATACACTCTTCAAAAAATAGTGAGCAGGTTGTATGTGTGGTAGCTATGGTTAACTGACCATTTTCGATATTGGATTGCTTAACAAATTGATTTAATTCTTCAGTAATATCATGGTAAGAGTGTCTGCCAGCAACAGTATTGATTTCAATGGCATGATGAATAATTTTCATATTGCTTTATTCCTTATTGCAGCCTCATTAACTTTGTTATTTCAGTTAACGAAAGTCAATGAGGCGGTCGTTATAAATACTTTATGATGCTTTTCAATTAAATAGCTAAACGTTTTTTTAACTCTGCAAAAAACTCATTCAATCCTACACCAGTAAGTAATGGTAAACCGTTGATGACTTTAGCCTTAATTGAATCTGGTACGATGGTGGTACTCACCACAACGTCATAAGAGTCGATTTTATTAAGTTCATCAGCAATTTTAGATTGATAAATTTTCACTTGATCTGTTAATTTTTCATCACTAAGCCATTTAGTGACTTTGCTTACTGCAATAGTTGAAGTTGCATGACCTGCCCCACACATTATGAGTAAATTTTTCATATGACTATTTCCTTTTAATACATTTCAATTTTTTTGATTTTGTTGATATAGATAAGCAAGCAAAGGATTACGAGAGCTAAACCAATTAGGCCAAGGTATCCGATATGGGTTAATAACAGTACAAATAGTGTTACAGGCCATAATCCACATAAAATTACAGTAACAATACCAGCTGTACCTACATCATAATTAGCTAGATGGAATACATCAGTGATGACTGGTGCAAGCCAAGTTGCCATATATAGGCAGATAACTAGGTAAATGGTGCCACCAAGGATTGAACGAATAATATTACCTTTAAAGAACGGTACCATTAAGCAGATGCCAAATGCATAGAAGGCTAAATCACCAAAAGGTAGTACTTTGTTACCCGGTAAGATCAAAGCAAGTAGTAATGATACAGGCACCATGATTAACGCAGTTGCCATTACCGCAGGATGACCAACAGTTAACGCGGCATCCATTCCGATGTTTACTTGTTTTCCATTAAGTTTTTTACTAGTAAATTCACGCGCAGCGTCAGCAACAGGAAGTAAGCCTTCCATAAACATTGCAACCATTTTTGGCATAATTTTCATGATTGCAGCAGTTGAAATACCTAGCTGACCAATTTTTGGAACATCATAATTGGCTAAAATCCCAACGACAATACCGATGATTAATCCGATAACAACAGTATCACCAAAGATACCAAAACGTTTGGTTAGCGTTTCTGAATCGGCATTTAATTTATTTAAACCTGGAATTCGGTCAAAGATCCAATTTAATGGGATTGCGACAATTGCACCCGATAATGCCATGAGGTGAGTAATAGCAATGCCAGGATAACCAAAAAATGAGCTTATTGGTTTCTGTAATAGATCGGCTAAAAACCATTGCAACATTACTGCAGTTATACAGCCAATGATACCAACCCAATATTCACCTGTGACTGAATATGCCACTAAACCTAGGAAAATCGCAAACCAGAAATTCCAGATATCGACATTTAAAGTTCGAGTCCAACCGAGTGAGATAAATAAGAAATTGATAATTAATGATGCTGGAATTAGCAATAACCCCAATGTAGTTGAGAATGCCAATGGCCCACCTACTCCACAACCAATATCCATAATACTTAATGATGTTCCATACTGTTCACCCATTTTTTGGATGGCAACACCTAAAGTGTCAGATAGTAAACCGATAACTAATCCAAGACCAACGATACCGATACCGACGGTAATACCCGACATTATCGCTTTGGAAAAACTGACTCTAAAAAATAAGGCTATGATAAAAATGATGATTGGTAAAAAAACCACTCCACCAAGATCTATTAACCATTGAAAAATATTAATGACACTATCCATTTGTAACTCCTTGATAAAATTAATCAACCCTATTTAACGCCTGCGGTATTTAAAATAGAGGTAAATTCGTTAATTGATTGACACTTTTCTAATAATTTTATTTGCTCATCATTTTGAAATAAGCCAATAAGGTTTTGTAAATTTTCAATTTGCTCATGTGGCTGCTTCATTGCTAGCATAAAAATGAATTTGACTGGGATTTGTTCTTTATCATCAGTCATACCAGAAAAAATGATTGGATTTTTTAGGGATGCAAAGCAAATTTGTGACTGATTAACTTTTGAAGAATCAGTGTGTGGTATGGCAAAACCGACGGAATTAATTAATAATCCTGTTGGATATTGTTTTTCTCTTTGCAAAATTCCATCTAAATAGTCTTGTTTAACAATTCCATGTGAAAATAACATTTGTGCCATTGTTGTTAAGATCTCTTCTTTAGTTTTTGCCTCAATATTGAATAGGCATAAATGCTGATCAAAGTACATTCTTGATTCCTCTTTGATTGTCCAAAAATAGTTTAAGTTGTTTAAAGTTTGTGAGATTTTTTAAGGATGAAATTGCCTGTTTATTCGAGACTATTTCATAAATTTCAGTGAAAACGTCATTAATACTATTAATATTGTTCTCCGAAAGACTAACCATGATAATGATGCTGACATCAATCATGCCCCATTTGATCGGTTGTTTTAATGTCATGATTGATATGCTTGATTTGATAACAAACATTGGTGAACCATGAGGTAAAGCGATCCCGTTTTCAATCGAGGTATCACCGATTTCTTCACGATATAACACTGAATCACGATAGTTTTTAGTTACAAATCCTTTCTCTTCAAGCTTACTTATCAGTAAGTTAAGGCATTCATTTTTGTGTTGAATATCAACGTTTAATTCAATTAAATCGGCTTTAACGAATTTAGCTGTTGTTGGATAGTAATTGTCTAAAAAATCGGGTTGTTTATTAAGAACATAGTTGGCGTAAGCTTGGATAATATTTTGGTAATCTTGATTGTTTAATAATGATGATATTTTGACAATTGGTTTATTAATGTTGTTGATATCAAGTGTAGTGATGATTAAATCGACATTACTAAGTTTGGTCGAATTTAATTTTGAAACAGAATAGACTTCGATATTATCTTTCGACGGTAAAAGTTTTCGTACTTTATTTAAAATTAAGTTTGATGATGAGCACCCATATTGGCAAATAATGACAATATTATTTGCATCCGCGGCTTTATCTAAAGCTATTTGAAAATGAATCAATAAAAATGAGATTTCATGATCATTTAAATGGATGTCAAATTTACGTTCTAAGTCTGAAAGTGCATACCATAACACACTAAATAATTTAGAATATTCTTGTTTTATCTCGTCTAATATTGGATTTATAATACGGATTTTCTTTTGTAAACGAGTAATCATCGATGGAAAATGTGACAATAAAGAGTTAAACAATTTACTATCACCCGTTAAATCTACATTCTCAATATCACCAATTTTTTTTATGATCCTGAAGATAATTTGTTCATAAAAACTGTCATCAACAATGATATTTTCATCAATGATTCGATGAGCAAAAAACAGTTTGCTTAAATATTTAATATCATTGGTTGGAAACGCCACATGAAAAGTTGACTCAAGTGTTTTTGCCAATTCCGAGGCAATTAAGTAGGATTGCATATATCGAATATGATTAAATAAAAAATCATTTTCTTCAGGAATTGAATATCCCAAACACAATCTCTTAAGTTGTATGGTAATTGATATCAGTAGCGAAGATAGATAATGCTCAGTAGATTGTGCAACGACCGATTCAAAACGTTCAAACAGTAATCGATTTATCTGTTTAAACGAATCATCCCCTATAAAGGATTTCATCAATTGATTTAGATAATAGTCATCTTGTTTGTGAATATATAAGGAGAGAAAATGTTTAATCGCTCGTTGTATTTGATTTTCATTACCGTCAACATGAATTCCTTTGTGAGTGACGGTTAATACGATATTTTCTTGTTCAAGCGCACGATTAATAAATTCGATATCTTTGTGTAATGATGTTTTACTGACTAAATAGTCAAAAGATAATTGCTCAAGTGATACGTTTTCACTATTTAATAAACATCGTTTAACAATATCTAAGCGACGGTATTCAGGACTTAATCGCCGTGATTTTTTATTAAAATAACTGTGACTATTTTTTTGTTCTAAATAATTAATTATTGTTTCAATATCCGTTTTTTGACCTAATAAAATTAATCCTTTACGAGGTGACTTTTCGATTCGAATATCCATATTCGGTATCGTTTTTAAACGTTCGTTTAGTTTTTCAATATCGCAATATACGGTTTTAGTTGAAATTAATAATTTTGAACTAAAAAAAGCAGCCGGTTTAAATTCTGACTGGCTAAAAAGTAGTTTAAGTAATTTGATCTGTCTTTCCATTACTCAACTCCTTTTTCTATATGTAATACCTTCATGATGATTTAAAGTATAGTTAGATAAATAAATAAGACGATTACATTTTTTTCCAGATTAATCTGGAATCAAATGTGATAATAACCAATGTTGAAAAGTCTGATTGCGTGAATAACAATCTTAAAATGGGGTATTTTTCTTAATCTAGATGATTATAAAGGTCTTAATAATGAGGTAATACATTTAGTCATTTGACATGAAATTACTATTTTATATTTCTTTTTAATGAATAAATTAAGAATGATGATTATTTGGATGATTCATTTCAGATAGTAAAGCATATCTTTAATATTTTCATCCTATTAAATAGCTGAGTTTATTTTTTTAAAAGAGATAAATGTTTGTAATAACTTATATTATAAGTTAATTCAATAATAATGGTTTGATGCTTTTAATAGTTTGCTTTTATCTCAATAAAAAGTCTATTTTTCGCAATAAACCATTATTAAATAATCTTTTGTGCTCAATCATTTATTTTGCTAATACGCGTTCAACCGTATCGACAATAGCTTGAGTTTGTGAATCAATTTCGATATTAACACTATCCCCTACTTTTTTGGTATCAAGAGTAGTAATCGATAAGGTTTCTGGGATCAGGTGAATGTTAAAATGGTTATCTTTAACCTCACCAACGGTTAAACTTGCGCCGTCTATACCAATAAAGCCTTTATATAGCACATATTTCATAAATTTTTCTGGCATAGCTAAGGTCATTTGACAGTTGGTAGCTGTTTTTTGGATATCGATAATGGTTGCAGTACAAGAGACATGTCCAGACATTACATGCCCACCTATTTCATCACCATATTTAGCACTTCGTTCAATATTAACAAAGTCGTTTTGCTTCTTATTGCCGAGAGTAGTTAAAGCAAGGGTTTCTTGCATAATGTCAAAGGTTACGCAGTCATTTTCAATTCCGGTTACAGTTAAGCAACAGCCATCATTTGCTATTGATGCCCCGATTTCAATATTATTTGTTAAGTTGTGTGGAAGTTTGACTTTATAGGTTCTTAATTTGTCCTGATCTGTGATACAAATAATCTGACCAACACCTTGTACGATTCCTGTAAACATTATCATAACCTTTATATTTAATCATTTAGCTAAATATTTTAGCGCAAACCAGTAAAAAATAATAACGATTGAAATCGAATATTTAATATATTTAATAAATGAATGATTTTATCTTCAAAAAGATATCCAATTGGATGCTCTACTGATATGATCAGGTTTAATTTATGATTTAAAGGTTGCCCATTTATGTTGAAACTTATTTTAGCTATTTCAATCGGTTCAGTTTTCGGAGGATTGCTTCGCTGGTTCTTATCGTTAAAATTAAATGTCATTGCTTTTGCTATTCCTTTAGGTACATTATTTTCTAATTTGATCGCTGGTTATATTATTGGTTTTGCAATTGCTTTTTTTAATCATGCAAATCTTTCTACTGAGTGGCGATTGCTGATAATTACAGGTTTTTGTGGTGGGTTATCTACTTTTTCAACATTTTCGGCTGAAATTGTTAATTTTCTTCAAGAAGGTCGTATTGGTTGGGGATTAGCGACCATTGCTGTTCATGTTACTGGCTCAGTTTTAATGACATTTTTAGGCTTTTTTACCTATCAATTTTTTCGTTCATGAAGGTATATTAACCCAAAACAATATAAAAAATGATCACAAATAGTATTTACAACCTCAAATTACTGTATTAATATACACTGTATATGCAAACAGTATCGAGGTTTTTATGCTTATTGAACATTCTTCACCACAACTTATGGCTATCAATTTTGAAACCCCCTTTCAACAGGTGTTACAACAACAGCGACCTTTATTACGTTCATTTAATAAAGAGAAAAAATGGCAATTATGGCTATCAGATCGTCCGATGCTGAAACGTTCATGGGTGAATACTGCTGGACTAGATAAAGAAAAAGTTGTTCATTTAGCTAATTTGAATAATGAAAATTTAGTATCTACTATTGAGAAAGCATTACAAAGTAAAACCTGTAGTTATGTAGTTGCATGTGTTAATGATCTTAATGAGCAAGATAAACTGCGTTTACAACAAGCTGTTTTAACCAGCAATACCTGTTTGTTTTTAGTTCACGATGAACAAAACCAACAACCAATTCAATACCATTAAAAAAATATCTGTTTCTAAAATTTATAGTTATAAAAGAAAGACACTGTCTAATATGACAGTGTTTTGAATAATTTTTCTTTTTAAAAACTTAGAAAGGAATAGGAAAAAAACACGTTAAGTGTTAGCATCATTTTTCGCTTGATTAATGATAGCGTTAGCTATCCATTGAGAAAGCGATATAATATATGAATCATCTAAATTCCAAACATCTTTTAAAACCGTTATTTGCGAACCACAGATGATTGATATGGTATAAATGACTTTATTATATTGCTCTTCACTAAGCTGTGATTGTAACGGTTGTAATAATTTCGAAATTACCTCTTTACGATTTTCCCGTACTCGTTTTGTTGTATTAGGTGCTGATTTAGAACGCTCATTAGCCCATTGTTGCAAAGATAATCGCATCGTCGCTCTTATAGCACCTTCATGTTTTATCATTTCAGTATAAGCAAACGATATGAATTCATTAACTCTTTGGCTTATATTTTGTTCTTCTGTATGCCATTGTAAAATAGGATCAAGTGAACGATTAACCACTGCCGATATCAGATCATTTTGTGTTGGAAAATAGCGATAAGCAGTCGATCTTGAGATTCCTGATTTATCTGCTAACTCAGTAATCGTAGGTTCAATTCCATTTTCTAATGAGTCCAAAGCAATCTCTAATAGTCGCTCATAATTCTTTTTTTTAAGACTTGTAAAGTTGTTCAAAGAACTAGTTTCAAATTTGTTCATAACAGTGTTTTTTGACTTATATTAATTTTACTCCATTTCTTTCATTTTAAATAATAAATTATTAATTGTGAAATATTTTAAAAAAATGAGACTAAAGTCTCATTTTTGATATATAATGTTACCCAATAAAATTTGAATGTTTAGAAACATAATTTAGGCAAACAAATTTAAATACCAATTCTATTCGACACCAACAATAAGTAAGTAATACCGGTGCGACATTAGTCGCACCGCTATTTTATCGCAATTAATAGTACTAATTCATATTGATAAGAAGAACTTTAATATTTTAATGTTCCTTTACTATTGATTGTTAACTGTGAGACAATCTCACATGCAGTATCCTATGTTTCAAATAAGTAATAGATATATAAGATTTTTATTATTTTGTTAACTTAATATAGGAAACACACAATGAAAGAATATCAAACTGATGTAGCTGCTTTCGTATTACGAATTGCTTTAGGTATGATGTTTTTAGCTCATGGTTTTACAAAGTTACTTGTTCTAACACCAGAAGGTACCGCAGAGTATTTTCACACTCTTGGTTTTCCTGGGTTCTTTTCTTATATTGTAATCGTTTTTGAAATTGGTGGCGGTGCATTGTTGCTATTAGGTATTCTAACTCGCGCTGTTGCATTAATTGCCTTTTTTCAACTAGCAATAATAACTATTGTGCATTGGGCTAATGGTTGGTCATTTACTAATCCAGGTGGTGGTTGGGAATATCCAGCATTTATGTCTTTAACTGCTTTTAGTCTTTCATTGCTTGGAACCGGCAGATTTAGTGTTCTATCTGGTAAAAAATATCCACAAATTATCGAGTCATAATATGTTAAATTTCTAGGAAAGGTAAAAATGATTACCTTTCCTCTAATTTTGATTTATCGCTTAAATAAATAGTTCAATCTAGTTTTAATAATGGCTTAGTTTTCCTATCGATATTGTTTATTACTCTTCCCTATCTTAACATTCAGATAATTATATTTTATTTAAACCAGTTATGTTTATATGATCTATTTTATTAAACATATTACGCTACAATTTTTTGATTGTTTATTTATTAATAATAAGAAAACTATAATCTGTATATTCTGGGTAAATTTATCTAAGCATTGAAAGCTTTATCTGAAATCAATCCTTAAAATATAAACTAACATCAATCGGCAAGTAATTTGAAACTATTTAACTAAAGTCTCAATCCACCATATCTTGCTTGTCACTTAGACTCTCAATAAAATCTTCAACTACTAAAGCGGCTTTTTGAGCGCCTTCTAAATATTTATCAATGAACTCTTGGTTGTAAATGGGTTCCTCTCCATAATTGGCTTTATTATCATGATTAATAAATTCATAGTGAAGTGATACTTTAAAATCCCCTTTATATTCATAAATATAATGACATGCTAAATCCTTATCAATTGAACATTTAATTACTAATGGTTCAGATTGAATAGGTAACCAATTTGGTTGGGGAACAATTAGAATATTATTATTTTTAAATCTATACAGAACTATATTATTGTCAAATTGACTACTCTCTATAAATTTATTATAACAATAATCGCAGTTTTCTTTACTTTTTGCATACTCTAAGTTTTCTTGAAATATTTTAAATGAACTGTCATCAGAGCTATTCTTATTAGTTCTAAAAAAATCAATATCTAAATTGTTAAATTGTAAATTTTCATTTTTTATATTATTGCAATAAGCAGTTAATGCTTTGGATGTTGGATGAAGGCAAATATCACTCGAGTCAATTCTAATATCACTAATTTTATCAATTTTATGAGCTGTATCATTAGAAAACTTCTCGCAAAATTTTCTTTCTGAAACATTAGCACTATTATATCCTTCAATAACCCAAAATGGTGAATATTTAGAATTCGGATAAATACGTAAGATTGCATCTTTGGACAGTTCAACTAAACGTCCATTTTTTTTACACTCGCTACTTGGTCTATTTTCTAAATACTTAGTCACGCCAGGTACTATGATTAAATAAGTCGGCCAAAAGAAAGTACAAAATAATGGTAATAATATATAACTCAATAGAGAAGCCAATTTATGTCTTGAACCAAAATATTTTTTCGTTTCTGATTGGCAAAAACGAATGATAAGCGGAAAAACAATAGCTGAAAGAAAAAATACAAAAAACTCTAAATTAGCATTGATTGAAATATAAATAGCTAAAGCCAAAATTATAGTTGCAAGAATTGCTCTAATAATTCGATTCATTCTTGCAAAGATAACTATGAACGACAGAACATAAAAGAAATAAAAAATTGGCAACAAGAATAATAATATAATAACCTCTCTTGCTACATGATGCCCTCCAACGGATTGAAACATGTATATACCTCTAACAGAATAATTAATATCAAATTATTTTGATATCAGCTAGTATTATCACAGATAAATATTAATGTCAAAAATAAGAATTTTTATTTCAATTATTAAAGTTTAAGATAGTATTTCAGTTATTCACTTCATTAAATTTTTTGTATAAACGATTCACACTTCATTACTGT
Source organism: Gilliamella sp. wkB72 (assembly GCF_001693745.1). Taxonomy (NCBI): domain Bacteria; kingdom Pseudomonadati; phylum Pseudomonadota; class Gammaproteobacteria; order Orbales; family Orbaceae; genus Gilliamella; species Gilliamella sp. wkB72. The sequence goes on from NZ_LZEI01000017.1 coordinate 47,651, forward strand.
TGCAAACTTCATTAATGCAGACATAAAACTATCATGAACTACTTGAGAAGCAATTATATTGCCATTAAAGCTAAGATCACGAGTAGTACAAGCATCATGAATCAAAATTGGTTGATAATTTAGTTCAAATGCACAACGAGTGGTGGAATCAACACACATGTGACTCATCATTCCACAAATCACTAATTGTGATATACCTAATTGCTCTAACTTCTGTTGTAAATGAGTTTGGTAAAAGCTATTTGGATATGCTTTTTGAACAATAAATTCATTATGCTCTTCAAGAGGAAGTAATTTAGAATGTAACTGACTTCCGTAGCTATTTTTTACAAAAAAAGCGGCATTAACATCTTGATTAATGTGCTGTATATAAATAATCGGCAATTGCTTTTGACGGAAATAATTTTGTAACTTTAAAATATATTTCAACGTCTGTTCGGTATTATTTAATGGGTATTTTCCCTCAGGGAAATAATCATTTTGCACATCAATAATTATTAATGCTTGCGTCATTTTGCTCTCCTTTATAATGTTTTATGTTATTATTCTGCAGGTATTAACTTTTAAATAACATAGTAAATTGAAGGAATTAACAGCAGTTCGCTTTCAAAATGAAAATATGGATAAAAAAGATCGCGCTATATTAAATGAGTTAAAAGAAAATAGTCGTCAATCTTGGCGAGAGATTGGAGAGAAGGTATTCTTGTCAAGCCAAGCAGTTGGTCAACGTGTGCAAGAGTTATTAAATAATCATATTATCGAAAAATTCACCATTAAAGAGCAAAAATCTCAATTACAATTTATTACTATTTATATGAATTCAAATCAATTTGAATCGTTTGAAAAGTTAGTAAAATCTTTTGATGAGGTTTCCGAATTTTACAAAATTACTGGTGATGGTTGTTATATGATTGTCTGCCACTTTGAAAATAATAGTCTAGAGAACTTCTTAAATAAAATTGCTGATTATAGTCGTTATAAAGTCAGCCATAAGTTAAAACAAATCTTATAATTAATCGTAAAAATAAATGATTAAATATTTATATTTGATAAGTCATTATGGTTAATAATAATCGCTTGCTTACAATTTATTTCAATAAATTAACAAAAAGATATTGCTCATTAATCGTTTCTGTTATATTTTGTACAACAGTTAAATTTAAAGGTTTTAATTTTTATGAATTGTTTTTGTATGACTAAACACCATCATCACCATCATTCCTGAATAGTCTTCGGGCGATTGGTGCTGGAAGACAAATGGTCTTCCGGTGATTTCGCAAAAGCAAATAGAGAACCCTCGGAAGATCAAACTTCCGAGGGTTTTTTGTTTGTGGTTAATAATTTTATTTAGGGAGAATAACATGTTGGATAATTCACGTTTACGTATAGCAATGCAAAAATCAGGACGTTTAAGTGATGAGTCAAAAAAATTACTAGCTCAGTGTGGTATCAAAATTAATCTACAAGAGCAACGTCTAATTGCTTTCGCTGAAAATATGCCAATTGATATTTTACGCGTTCGTGATGACGATATACCAGGCCTTGTGATTGATGGCGTAGTTGATATTGGTATTGTGGGCGAAAATGTTTTAGAAGAAGAAGTTCTAGATAGGCAAGCTGAAGGTTATAATCCACAATATAAAAAATTACGTAGACTTGATTTTGGAGGATGTCGTTTATCTATTGCCGCCCCTCGTGACTTTAACTATACAGGTCCTGAGTGCTTAAATAATTTGCGTGTAGCAACAACTTATCCTCACCTACTCCGCCGTTATCTCTCTCAATATAATGTAAGTTTTAAAACTTGTTTGCTTAATGGTTCTGTTGAAGTGGCTCCTCGAGCTGGTTTAGCTGATGTAATTTGTGATTTGGTATCAAGTGGTGCAACTCTTGAGGCCAATGGTTTACAAGAAATAGAAGTCATTTATAAATCTAAAGCATGCTTAATTCAACGTGAAGGTGAAATGTCCTGCACTAAACAAGCCCTAATCGATAAAGTGATGACTCGAATTCAAGGTGTAATTCAAGCTCGTGAATCTAAATATATTATGCTTCACGCTCCAACAGCAGTTTTAGATCAAGTTGTTTCGCTATTACCTGGTGCAGAAAATCCAACTATTTTACCATTAACCGGTGAACAAAATCGGGTAGCATTACACATGGTTAGCACTGAGTCATTATTCTGGGAAACCATGGAAAAACTAAAAGCATTAGGTGCTAGTTCAATCCTTGTATTACCAATTGAAAAAATGATGGAGTAATCAAATGAAGCTTTCTTATTGGCAAAATTGTTCTAAAGAACAGCAAGCAGAATTATTAACTCGCCCGGCAATTGCTGCCTCAGATTCTATTAGCCAAGTGGTTAAAGATATTTTGACACAGGTTAAACAAAATGGTGACCAAGCCCTCAAAGCATTGAGTAGTAAATATGATAAAACTCAAACCAATCAAATTAAATTAACTGAAGATGAGATAAAAACAGCAACTAGTCGTGTCAAATCGGATTTAAAACAGGCAATGCAATTGGCTGTAAGCAATATTGAAAAATTTCATCAGGCACAAGTAAGACAGACCATAACAGTTGAAACTATGCCTGGTATCAAATGCCAGTCAGTCACTAGACCTATTGATTCTGTTGGTCTCTATATACCAGGAGGTTCTGCTCCTTTATTATCAACTGTTTTAATGCTCGCTATTCCAGCTAAAATTGCTGGTTGTCGTAAAGTGATTTTATGCTCACCTCCCCCAATTGCTGATGAAATTTTGTATGCAGCTGAACTTTGCGGTGTAACAGAAATCTATCAACTAGGTGGGGCACAAGCGATTGCTGCAATGGCATTAGGTACCGAGTCAGTTCCAAAAGTCGATAAAATATTTGGCCCGGGTAATGCTTATGTTACTGAAGCCAAACGTCAAGTAAGCCAACGTCTTGATGGTGCAGCTATTGATATGCCAGCAGGCCCTTCTGAAGTATTGGTCATCGCCGATAGTTCTGCTAATCCATCTTTTATAGCTGCTGATTTACTTTCTCAAGCTGAACATGGACCGGATTCACAAGTGGTACTACTTACTCCTGATGAGAAGATTGCACAGGAAGTTTCGATTGAGGTTGATAAACAACTTATGCAACTATCGCGCCAAGATATTGCTGAAAAAGCGTTGAAAGAAAGCCGACTTATTGTAACCAACGATTTAGAAGAATGTGTAGATATCAGCAACCGTTATGGGCCTGAGCATTTAATTATTCAAACTAAAAATGCGGATCAACTGGTTGATAAAATTAATAGTGCCGGTTCAATATTTATCGGTGATTGGTCACCAGAATCTGCTGGCGATTATGCATCAGGTACAAATCATGTATTGCCTACTTATGGTTATACTTCAACTTATTCAAGCCTCGGGTTACCAGATTTTCAAAAACGGATGACTGTACAAAAATTAACGCCTGATGGATTGAAAGCAATAGGTATTGCAGTTGAGTTAATGGCGCAAGCTGAACAATTGACCGCCCACAAAAATGCGGTAACGATTCGTTTAGCTAAACTTAACGCTGATAATAAATAATAGGTGAATAAAATGGATACTAATCAATTAGTCAGAAAAAACGTACAAAAGTTGACACCTTATCAATCAGCTAGGCGTATTGGTGGAAAAGGTGACGTGTGGTTAAATGCCAATGAATACCCTGTTGCTCCCAATTATCAGTTAACAGAGCAAACTTTAAACCGTTATCCAGAAGCACAGCCTGAACATGTTATAAATGGTTATGCGCAGTATGCAGGAGTTCGACCTGATCAAGTGATAGTTAGCCGCGGTGCTGACGAAGCGATAGAACTGTTAATGCGTGCTTTTTGTGAACCTGATACAGATGCAATACTTTACTGTCCACCAACTTATGGTATGTATCAAGTCAGTGCTGAAACTTTAGGAATAAAAACTAAAACTGTACCGACCAAATCAGATTGGCAACTTGATCTTGAAGGAATTAAGCAAAATATTGATAGTGTTAAATTAATCTATGTTTGTTCACCAAATAATCCCACTGGTAATTTAATCAATCAAGATGATATTAAAACATTACTTAATATAGCCGAAAATCGAGCGCTAGTTGTGATTGATGAGGCTTATATTGAGTTTTCACCTAATTCAACGGTAGTCAGTTGGCTTAAAGACTTTCCTCACTTAGTGATTTTACGCACCTTATCAAAAGCATTTGCACTTGCCGGTTTACGTTGTGGATTTACTTTAGCTAATAAACCGGTAATCGACGCGTTACAAAAAGTGATCGCTCCATATCCATTGGCTACACCTGTCGCTGACATTGCCACTCAGGCATTGAGTAAAGATGGTATTAATACGATGAGATTGCATGTCATCAATCTGAATAACCAAAAAGAAAAGCTGGCTAAGCATCTTTCAGCGCTGCCTATAGTCGAAAAAGTTTATCCTAGTGAATCAAATTATTTATGTGTTAAATTTCAGAGTAATAAGGATGTATTTCATAAACTTTGGAATGAAGGCATTATATTGCGTGACCAAAGTAAATCAATTGGTCAAAATGGTTTTGTTCGAATTTCGATTGGTACTCAAGCTGAATGTGAAGCAGTAATAACAGCACTTAAAGCCATATTATAGGAGCAAGTATGTTACAAAAATATTTATTTATCGATCGTGATGGAACATTAATTGTTGAACCTCCTATCGATTTTCAAGTTGATAGTTTCGAAAAACTTGAATTTGAACCTAATGTGATACCCGCATTACTTAAATTACAAGCTGCTGGTTATAAATTAGTTATGGTGACCAATCAAGATGGTTTAGGCACCAGCAGCTATCCACAAGCCAAATTTGATGGCCCTCATAACTTAATGATGCAAATATTTGAATCACAAGGCGTCAGATTTGAAGAAGTTTTAATTTGTCCACATTTTCCTGAGGACAATTGTGAGTGCCGTAAACCTAAACTAAAACTGGTGCTTCCTTATTTAATGAATGGCAACTTAGACAAACAAAATAGCTATGTAATTGGTGACAGGGTCACTGATATCCAGCTTGCAGAAAATATGCAAATAAAAGGGTTACGTTATGATCCAGTGAATCTTAATTGGAACGAAATAGCTCAACGTTTAACCACAGCAGATCGTTATGCAAAAATCGAAAGAAACACCAAAGAGACTAAGATTTTAGTTGAGGTTTGGTTAGATAGACAAGGTGGTAGCCAAATTAATACAGGTATTGGTTTTTTTGACCATATGCTCGATCAAATTGCTACTCATGGTGGCATTAAACTCAATATCCAAGTTGAAGGTGATCTTCATGTTGATGATCATCACACCATTGAAGATACTGGCCTTGCTTTAGGTGAAGCGCTAAAACAAGCTCTTGGAGATAAACGTGGAATCACACGCTATGCATCAGTTATTCCAATGGATGAATGTTTAGCAAAATGTGCAATAGATATTTCTGGTCGCCCTTACCTTGTATTTTCGGCACAATTTAGTGATCCTAAAGTTGGAGATATGAGTACACAAATGGTAGAACATTTCTTCTACTCTTTAACTTATGCTATGGGGATCACCTTACATATTGAAACATCGGGAAATAATGATCATCATAGAATCGAGAGCTTATTTAAAGCGTTTGCTCGAACACTTAAACAAGCAATTAAAATTGAAAGTGATAGATTACCTAGTTCGAAAGGAGTGCTATAGATGAAAATTGTCATTCTCGATACAGGCTGTGCAAATCTTTCATCAGTAAAATACGCAATACAACGACTAGGCTATAATCCAATTATTAGTCTTGAACCTGATATTGTGCTTGAGTCGGATAAACTCTTTTTACCGGGTGTGGGTTCCGCATCTGCAGCAATGAAAAAGTTAAAAGAACGGAATTTAATCGAGCTGATAAAAGTTTGCACCCAACCTGTATTAGGCATCTGCCTTGGTATGCAACTTTTGGCCGATTATAGTAATGAAGGGCATGTCCATACGTTAGGTATCATTCACGAAAAAGTCTCTGAAATTCCTGATTGTGGACTACCACTACCGCATATGGGGTGGAATCAAGTTAACCCTAAAGCTGGCCACCATTTATTCCGAGATATTCCAAATGGTGCTTATTTTTACTTTGTACATGGATACGCCTTACCATTATGCTCATCAACTATCGCAGAAACCAATTACGGCGAAAGCTTTACAGCTGCCGTACAAAAAGACAACTTTTACGGTGTGCAATTTCATCCAGAGCGTTCTGGCTCAGCCGGTGCAAAATTACTAAAGAACTTTTTGGAGATGTAAAAATGGCAGTTTACCCTATTATTATTCCTGCTCTTGATTTAATTGATGGCACTGTGGTTCGATTACATCAGGGTGATTATGAACAAAAACGTGATTATGGTAATGATCCTTTAGCTCGATTACAAGACTATCAGAGGCAAGGAGCTAAATTACTACATTTAGTTGATTTAACAGGTGCTAAAGATCCAAAAGCTCGACAAATCGCATTAATTAAAACACTGATTAATGGTGTCCAAGTTCCAGTACAAGTTGGAGGAGGAATTCGCAGTGAAGATGATGTTAAAGCGCTTCTCTCTGCTGGTGCAACACGAGTTGTTATCGGTTCAACTGCAATTAAAGATCCCAAATTAGTAAAAAAATGGTTTGAAAATTATGGACCTGAATCTTTGGTATTAGCATTGGATGTCCGTATTGACAAATATGGCAATAAAAATGTCGCTATTCATGGCTGGCAAGAAGATTCTAAGCAAACTTTAGAACAAATAATTGAGGATTACTTACCTTATGGCTTAAAACATGTCCTTTGTACTGACATTTCAAAAGATGGTACATTAACTGGTTCTAACATAAGCTTATATCAAGAAATTAGTAAAAAATACCCAACTATTGATTTTCAAGCTTCTGGTGGAATCGGACAGTTGAACGATGTAAAAGACTTAAAAGACAGTGGTGTTGCTGGTGTCATTGTGGGTCGGGCATTACTAGAAGGTAAATTTACAGTTCAGGAGGCAATTTCATGTTGGCAAAAAGGATAATACCTTGCTTGGACGTTCGTAATGGTCAAGTTGTTAAAGGCGTGCAATTCCGTAATCACGAAATCATTGGTGATATTGTACCATTAGCTAAACGCTATGCGGAAGAAGGTGCAGATGAACTGGTTTTCTATGATATCACTGCTTCATCTGATGGGCGTGTGGTTGATAAAAGTTGGGTGGCTAAAGTTGCTCAAGTTATTGACATACCCTTTTGTGTTGCTGGTGGTATAAAAACAGTTGAAGATGCTGGGCAGATTTTAACTTATGGGGCAGATAAAATTTCAATCAACTCCCCGGCATTAGCTAATCCAAACTTGATTACTCAATTAGCTGATTGCTTTGGTGTGCAATGTATCGTTGTTGGAATCGATACTTGGTATGATAAAGATTCAGATAGTTATCATGTTTATCAATTTACTGGTGATGAAAAACGTACTGTAGCCACCAAATGGAATACAATTGATTGGGTTCAAGAGGTCCAAAAGCGAGGTGCCGGTGAAATTGTATTGAATATGATGAACCAAGATGGTGTTCGTAATGGTTATGATCTTAAGCAACTTAAAACGATTAGAGAAGTTTGCCAAGTACCACTGATTGCTTCTGGCGGTGCGGGTACTATGGAGCATTTTTTACAAGCTTTTAAAGAAACTAATGTTGATGGTGCTTTAGCGGCTTCAGTCTTTCATAAACAAATTATTAATATTGGCGAACTTAAACAATATTTAGCTCAACATGGAGTAGAAATACGATTATGTTAACTCAACATTCCCAAATACAGATAGATACAAAATCACTTGATTGGCAAAAAATCGATAATTTAATGCCAGTTATTATTCAGCATTATATTTCTGGTGAAGTGCTCATGCTGGGGTATATGAATCAGGAAGCTTTAGCTCAAACCCTAAATAGCGGAAAAGTAACGTTTTATTCTCGGACTAAACAACGCTTATGGACCAAAGGCGAAACCTCCGGTAACTTTTTAAATGTCGTTAATATCTCAACCGATTGTGATAACGATACGCTGTTAATTTTAGTCAATCCGATTGGACCAACTTGTCATACTGGAGCAAACAGCTGCTTTAAGAATTCTAAAACTGAATGGGGCTTTCTATACGATTTAGAACAATTACTTGGCTCTCGTAAGCAAGCTGATCCTAACACCTCTTATACTGCAAAACTCTATCATGATGGCACTAAGCGTATTGCTCAGAAAGTCGGAGAAGAAGGTGTAGAAACCGCCCTTGCTGCAACTGTAAAAGATAAAGAAGAATTGAAAAATGAATCGGCAGATTTGATTTACCATCTATTAGTCTTACTACAGGATCAAAATCTATCACTCCAAGATGTGATTGGCATTTTAAAAGCTAGACATAAATAATATTATGAAGAAACCAAGCGAGGCACAATCTTTGAGCTTGGTTTCTTAAAATACATTTCAAAATGACCTATCGGTTTATCTAACAGGTAATTTAACTCCATTAAACATAGCTTGCACTGCTACATTGTTTTCACAAATACTAATTTTGTCTATAGTTTGTCTATTTAAATGTGGAGAAAATTGACTAATAAAATCATACATATAATTACGCAAGAACAGAGATCGTGCGAAGACGATATAAGTTGTACTGTAAGGGAATATATGGCCGGCATTTAGCACCACAAATTCACAATCTGAACTTTCATCAACCGCCATTTTAGCCACAATGCCAACACCAACACCTAATTTGACATAGGTTTTAATCAAATCAGCATCAGTAGTGCTAAATACAATATTTGGGACTTGATTAGCTTTAATAAATGCCTGATTAAGATCGGAACCATCATTAGAAAAATCATAACTAACTAATGGATATTTAGATAGCTCATCAATTGTAACTAAACTGCTTTTAGCTAAAGGATGATCTTTCATGACAATGACAGCTTGGTTCCAATGATAACAAGGTAATGCAATCATATCATCACTAAGATCTGATAAATCGGTCACGATAGCAAAATCAGCTTGTCCATTTTGTACTTGCATCAGGCATTGAGGAGATGACCCTTGTTCCATATGAAGAGTGATACTCGGGTACTGTTGCATAAATTGTTGGATGACAAGAGGTAAAGTATAACGAGCTTGAGTATAAGTGGTTGTTATCGTTAATGAGCCTTGATTTGGTTGACTAAACTCTTTAGCTAAAATTTTAATATCTTGTGCTTTATTTAAAATATCACGGGCTAAAGCTATAATCTGCTCACCAACTGGTGTAACTTCTGAAAGATGTTTACCTACACGGGTAAAGATTTGTACATTTAGCTCATCTTCCAATAATTTAATCTGCTTACTTATTCCAGGTTGAGAGGTATAAAGTTTTTCAGAGGTAAGCGATACATTGAGATCATTATTAACAACCTCAACAATATAACGCAGCTGTTGCAACTTCATGACAAAGGCTCCTTTAACTATATACCTTTCCCTTTTCTCAAAAAAAACTTGAGGAAAGGGGTTTTTTAAGGTAATTCCCTTCACACTTTACCACAAAAACGGCTTTTATATTAAATAGCTACTTAACCTGAGCTATTCTTTATAAAATGATTAAGTGTTATTACCTATTTTTTACTATTAACCCATTTACCATGAACATATTGCATGACCCAACCAGTAGATTTGCCGTTAACTTCAGAAGTAACATACTGTTCTTTATTCTTTCGGCTATAACGAACAATACTTGGATTACCATTTGGATCATGGCTTGGTGCTTCAGTTAAATAAATAAATTTTTCTGGTAAACGATATTTAAAGCGTTGTAACTCTTCAACTAATGGTGCACGAGTTTCCCGTGATTTTGGGAAATTATGCGCTGCTAAAAATATACCTGATGCGCCATCTCTAAGGACAAAATGTGCATCTGATTTAGTACATTGTAATTCAGGCAAATCAACTGGATCTTCTTTAGGAGGAGCCACATCACCATTTTTCAAGATTTTACGTGTATTTTTACACTCTTGATTAGTACAGCCCATATAGAGTCCAAAACGACCTGATTTAAGGTGCATTTCTGATCCACATTTTTCACATTCGATAATGGGCCCATCATAACTTTTTACTTTAAATGTACCCTTTTCAACCAAAGAACCATCACAAATAGGATTATTACCACAAATATGTAGCTTACGCTCATTATCAAGCAGATAGCTATCCATAGCGGTATGACATTTAGGGCAACGTTTAAGTGCTCTTAAAGCGTTGGTTTCAGCTGTTTCAGCTTCTTCCAAAATGTTTAAGGTTTCATGTTCTGGAATTAAGTTAATTGTCTGCTTACAACGCTCTTTTGGCGGTAATGCATAACCAGAACAAGCTAAAAACACGCCGGTTCCTGCAGTTTTAATCCCCATTTCACGACCACAATTAGGACATTTAATTTCTGGTGTTAAAACTAAAGGATTTAATTGCATTCCACCATGATCTGGATCTTGTTCAGCGATTTCAAGATGCTGGCTAAAATCTTCAAAAAATTGATCTAAAACTTCGCGCCATTCTTGTTTTTTATTAGCGATCTCATCAAGTGCATGTTCCATACGAGCGGTAAAATCATAACTCATAAGATCATTAAAATTTTCACTTAATCTATCGGTAACAATTTCACCAATTTTTTCTGCGTAAAAACGACGATTATCTAATCGTACATATCCACGATCTTGAATAGTTGAAATGATCGTTGCATAAGTAGAAGGACGACCAATTTCTCGTTTTTCCAACTCTTTTACTAAAGAAGCTTCATTGTAACGAGCAGGTGGTTTAGTAAAATGTTGATCGGGATTTAAGCTAAGTAACTCTAAAATATCGTTGACAGATACAGCGGGTAACATTTTATCTTCATTGTTTTTACTCAACTGAGATTGTACTTTTGTCCAACCATCAAAACGTAAAGTACGACCTTTTGCTTTTAAAGTAAAATCCCCAGCTTTAACAGTAACAGTAATTGAGTTATATTCAGCTGATGTCATTTGACAAGCAACAAATTGACGCCAAATTAGTTGATACAACTTAACTGCATCAACTTCAACATCACTCAGACTTGTAGCTTGTATATTAACATCAGAAGGACGAATAGCTTCGTGCGCTTCTTGTGAGTTTTTCTTACTGGTATAAACATTCGGTGATTTTGGTAGATATTTATCACCATAATTTTCACCAATATAATCTCGGACCATCGTTAATGCGTCTTGACTCAAATTTGTAGAGTCGGTACGCATATAAGTAATATAACCTGCCTCGTATAAACGCTGTGCTAACATCATTGTCTTTTTCACCCCGAAGCCAAGGCGAGTACTTGCAGCTTGTTGTAAAGTCGACGTAATAAATGGCGCAGTTGGATTACTTTTAGTTGGCTTTTCTTCAATATTGGTTACTTGATATTGTTTATTATTTAGCTCTGCTAAAGCAATATCAATAGCAACCCGATCTTTCGGTTCAAACGCATCATCTTTATAATGCGTAACTTGCATAGTTAGTTTTTCTTGATTAGCTGTTTTTAAGTCAGCATAGAGCTCCCAATATTCTTCAGGAATAAAGGCATGGATTTCACGTTCACGTTCAACAACTAATCGTACCGCAACGGATTGGACTCGACCAGCTGACAACCCTCTTGCTACTTTTTTCCAAAGTAATGGCGACACCATAAAACCAACTACGCGGTCCATAAATCGGCGTGCCTGCTGAGCATTAACACGATCCATATCAAGCATAGCAGGATGCTTAAACGCATTTTGAATCGCAGTTTTAGTGATTTCATTAAATACAACACGTCGATATTTATCATCATCACCACCAATAACATCTTTTAGATGCCACGCGATGGCTTCCCCTTCTCTATCCAAGTCGGTTGCGAGATAAATCATATCCGCATCTTTGGCTAACTTTTTAAGCTCATCAACTACCCGCTCTTTACCGGGTAAAATTTCATAATGAGCCTTCCAACCATTATAAGGATCGACACTCATACGATCGACTAAGATCTGCTTTTCAGATCGTTTTACTTTCTTCTCGGCTTTATCTTTACTGGTTTTTTCATTGCGGTGGATACTACCACTAACTGGAAGATCTCGAATATGCCCCACGCTTGATTTAACCACGAAATCTTTGCCAAGGTATTTATTAATTGTTTTTGCTTTTGCTGGTGATTCCACAATAACAAGGGATTTTCCCATAATTAAACCTATTTATCCTGTAGTTTAAGTTATTTACTGTCTAAATTAACATCAAGTAATGACAGTAAATCATCTTTAATTGTCGACACTTTACTTGCATACTGCTCTTTTTGCTCTGCATCTTCAATTAATTGTGTAATTGTTTGTGACAACGTACATCCCCGGCGTTTAGCTAAATTAGCTAATCTTTGCCAGACTAGAAATTCTAAATCAATAGACTTTTTACGTGTATTTTGCTGCTCGGCATTAAAATGTCGTTTTCGTCGCGCCCGAATGGTTTGCTTCATGCGGTTATCTAAATCGGGATTTAAATGCTGCTTAATCCAATCAACGACGGCTGTCGGTTTGTGTTCTAATAACAATAGTTCATTTACGGCTTGTTGAGCTGCACTCTTTTCAACATAACGAGTGATAGGCTCCCCTTCTAAATGTCTTTTTACTAAATAGTGCCACTTCCAACCGCATTCAAGGTTTTCTAATTGTTGATATTTCATAAGCTCACCTTGTGACGCTGTAACTAAATATGTTAGTTGTAGCATAATCTTGACACACAATAAAGAAAATTATTGCATTTGACAAATTTTTTATAAATCTGCTATCGTTCGCCTATCATTTTGAACTTCTACTTAAGGAATTACAAATAATGGCAAAAGCCGATGTTATTTATATTAATGGTTACATTTACACTGCTGACGAGCATGATACCGTTTGTGAAGCGCTTGCAATTAAAAATGGCTATATTGTTGCAACTGGTACCACACAAGAGATAAATAACTCCCAATATGTTGATAATTGTACAATAATTCATGATCTACTAGGTAAAACAATGATGCCTGGCATAATTGATGCTCATCTACATACTTTTTGGGGCGGTATGCAATTATCATCATGTAATTTAAATTATCAAAGTTTAACTGTTGATACTACCTTAGCCATTATTCAAGAATATTTAGATAATGATTCCGCAGACAATAGTAAAAATTGGTTACAAGTTCGTGGCTGGTTGCGCCAAGAAGTGTTACCAATCGGAACCGACATTACCCGCTTTGATCTTGATAAACTTAATACCACGCGCCCCGTAATTCTGTTTTCAAATGATTGTCATACGCTTGTTGCAAATAGCATTGCTTTAGAAAAATTTGGACTTGACCGTAATACGCCAGAGCCTTCTGATGGAAAAATTGGACGCACTGAAGATGGCGAATTAAACGGTATATTAGAAGATGCCCCTGCTATGCGCGCATTTGACAGCATTTCTAAAATTACCGATGAACAAGCAGTAAACATAGCTAAATTATCACAAACTGAATTAAATAAGCAAGGTGTAACGTCAGTTATGGATGCACGCATCACTGAAACACAAGCCGATGCATTTCTAAAATTACAACAACAAGATCAGCTCTCAATACGTTTATTTGGTGCACGTGAATTACCACCTGATGATGTCGGTTCTATTGAAGATATTCCTGCTGTTATTGATCGCGTTAAACAATTTGCTAAGCGTTATGATGATAAAAACTGGCAACCTAAGCCAGGTATAAAAGTATCGCATACCAAATTATTTGTCGATGGAGTGATGCAAGCACCATTAATGACAGCTCGCTTACTAAAACCTTATCAGTTAGAAAATGAAAAAGATCGCCTTGGTGATCTATATTATTCAACAGAGATGTTAGATGCATTAATACTCGAATCATCTAAAGCTGGATTTCATCCTCACATGCATACTGTTGGCGAAGGAGCAATTGAAGTTGTTCTTAACGCGATTGAAAAAATGCGAAAAACACTACCAGATGCGGATATTCGTCCAAGTACTGCACATAATGAACTCAGTGCAATGCATCAATTTGCTCGTTATAAACAATTGAAAACCAGTGTAGTATTTTCATTCCAATGGGCTGGCTGTAGCTCAGCAATGGTAGAACAATACGAAACCTTATTTGGTGCCGAACGCTATAATGGTTTAGAAGCCCACGGTCAGTATATAGATGCTGGAGTCACTTGTGCGTTTGGTAGCGATTGGCCAATTGATCCACTTAATGAATGGTATGATTTCCAAATCGCCATGACCAGACAAATTGATGCACAGCACCCTCGTTTAAATAGCGACCGCAATTTAACAGCGACCGAAGTCCTACGCTGTGCAACAATTGGCGCCGCTTATGTGTTAAAACAAGATGATTATATAGGCTCTATCGAAAAAGGAAAATTTGCAGATTTAATTATTTTAGATCGTAATCCATTTACCATTCCAGCAACGGATATTCAAAATGTCAAAGTATTAACGACGATTGTTGGAGGGAAAACAGTTTATCAACACGCCTAATAATCGTTAAAAAATTTATTACCCCGCCTATTAGTCGGGGTAATTTTTCAATGATTAATCAGCATCAACAATAACATCGCCTTCCACTGCTGGTTTTCGAGAAAAATGTAAAATCGCAGCAATAATAAATGCTCCGATAAACATATCAATGACATACCATAATGCACCTTTGGTTACACCACCTAACGCAACTAAACCACCAAATGCAACTAATGAATCAATACCATTAATCATGCCTAGCATTCCCGCAACTGCTGTACCAACAACGATCGCAATAATAACGCGTTTTGGATCTTTAGCCGCAAATGGAATCGCCCCTTCTGTAATACCAGCTAGCGATAAAAAGAACGCAGTAATACCAAACTCTTTTTCTTCCTTAGTATATTTAGAGCGAGACACAATCAAAGAAGAAATAGCCAATCCTAAAGGAGGAATTGCACAGCACATACGAAATACACCATTAGGACCGTAAACACCTTCTGCCATAGCTGCTAATGTAAAGGCTGTAGCTGCTTTACTACATGGTCCGCCCATATCTAGCGCTGCAAGAACACCAATACCTATACCTAAAAATGCTGCGTTAACTTCAGACATGCCTTTTAAAGTTTCGACCATCGCTTTTACAAACCAATCAAGCGGATATGACAAGCCATAAATATAAATAGGAGCCATAACTAATAAGGTCACAGTTGGAATAATCATAACAGGCATAACAGAGGCAATAACTGGATGGACTTTAACTGTTTTAAACCATTTTACAAAATAACCAATTAAAACACCGAAAATCATAGCACCAATAAAGCCTGTACTTACATGATTAGCACCAATTGGATTATTTACTACATATCCCATAATAAATGCTGGAGCTAAGGCGGCATTACCACCAATCGAATAAGCCATATATGCCGCAAGCACAGGTACCATCATTGCAAAGCCATAAAACGCAACTTGCTGTAAATCGGCAAAGAATTGATTACTTGGTAAAATAGTGTCACCAGTTACATGACCAGTCATTAACACTATTGAAAAAAGAATACCTGAAGCAATAATAACTGGTAAAAATTTACTGATACCGGTATTTAATGACCTAAATATTTCTTTTCCAATACTCTCCTTAACTTCTTTTTTAGATGATAGTGCTTCAGCATTGTTAAAAATATTAACCGTGTTTTTAACCGCTTCACCGGTGCTGACCTTAATCACATTTTTAAAAGGTTCTAACCTTTCAGCATTATCAATAGAAATATCTGTTGCTAACAAAATTACATCGGCACTTTTTAAATCTTGTTCTGTTAATACATTATCAATCCCTGCTGCGCCTTGTGTTTCGACCTTACAATCCCATCCTCGTTTTTTAGCTTCATTTTCAATTTTTTGTTTAGCAATATAAGTATGAGCCATACCCGCTGTACAGGCACATATGGCCACAATTTTTTTATTTTTTAGCGATTCTTTACTCATATAAACCTCGGATTAATTTTGCTACAGTTTGAATATCACTATTTAAAAGTTCTTCAATAAAATCATCATCAGCCAAATTAGATGCCAATTTAGCAATTATTGTCAAATGCTCTTTATCCGCATTTTCTGGAGCGCCAATCATTACTACTAACTTAACTTTATTTTCATTATTCCAAATTATTCCTGGATTATACTTACCTACCACAATAAATGGTGTTTTTACTGCGCTACTTTTAGCATGAGGCAAAGCAATATCTGTTAGTACATCTGTATCCATTTCTTTTTCATGATTCATAACATCTTGGAAAAATTGTGTGACATTGTTTAAATACTCGTTACTGTTTTCTGCCATTAATTTGATCACTAATGATTTATCTTGAGCAAGATTATCAGTTAGTTCGACGGGAATAACCGGAATTAAAGCCATAAATAAGTCCTCTTGATAATTATTTAGTATAAAATTTTAGTAAAATAAAGATATACAAAACAAATATATAACGTTCATTTTTTATTGACACTTAATTTTTTGATTAAATAATTTGATCTAGATCACAAATATGAAATATATAGAATTTATTAATGATTAAAATAATCATTAAATTCAATAGCAAATTCTTACACTGAATAAAACTAGTTGGTAAAGTTAACTGCTGAGCAGCAACCAATTATTGCGTTATAAAAGAAGTAAAAATTCTAGATGTTGAGAATAACATTCTAAAAATCTCACATGTACTTAACCAATTATCAAATATCAAGATAACATGCTGGCTTTTAAAATTTGTGCTGCATTGAAAAGTAAAGCTTGCATTCGAATTGCATAAGCAAAGATTTATAAATCAGTGAAATATGGAGTAATGTTATTACAATTTAATGCATCACCAAGGATTTAAGGAATCATTTGTTTTCAGCAGATAACAATACTTGAACGTTTAAAAGAATAACCTTTAGGTTTAGCTTTATATCCAACTCTGATGCAGCAAAATTTTAATAGGGGAAAAGCAATCTAATAAATAACTTGCTTGAAATACTGACAGTTAGAAATCAATACAATAATTTCAAGTTTCTTGAGGAAAGTCTGTTTTTTATTAAGATATAAACTTTAAAATCAACTTATTTTAAAAACATTAACTTGTTGACTGATTGAATGTTTACCTTATACTATGCGCAATTGTTAACCGGCAGTACAAAAATGTTCAACTTCTCAAATCTTCTCAATTGTTTACTCTTTCCAATCGTTAAGCCTAATTATTCAAAATTAAATCGCCAATTAGAAAATAAAGTGATTGTGATTACCGGCGCTAGCTATGGAATTGGTGAAAGTCTGGTTAATCTTTTAGCCAATATTCAATGTCATCTTATTTTAGTTGCTAGAACACATGATAAATTGATAAATATACAGCAGTCATTAGCTCACAAAAAAGCTAAGATTGATATATTTTCGGTTGATTTGCGCGAATCGGAACAATTGGATAATTTAATTACTAATTTACAGCGATACTCTGTTGATATCTTAATCAATAATGCTGGCAAATCAATTTGTCGGTCAATACTGCAATCATTATCACGTATGCATGATTTTGATAGAACGATGAAGTTAAATTATTATGCACCGGTCAAACTCTGCTTGGCGTTAATTCCCCAATTACAGCGTAATCAAGGGCAAATTATTAATGTTTCTGCCATAAACGTACTTTTAGCCCCAACGGCTAATTGGGCTGCTTATCAAGCCTCAAAAACGGCCTTTGACCAATGGTTAAGCTGTGCAAGGCCAGAATTGGAAAATCAGAAAATCAATGTTTCAACAGCTTATTTACCTCTTGTTAAAACACGAATGATTGAACCTATTAAGATTTATAAGAGATTTCCTGCCTTACAAGCTGATGAAGCTGCAGCCATAATTTGCCGTTTATTACAAACAAAAAAACATCAATATAAACCATGGTGGACTATCATAGTTCAACTTGCCTCATTATTTTTTAATAATATTTGGGTTAAATTGAACCGTTATTTTTTGAAGAAAACGCTATGATAAAACTTATTAAAGCGCTATATAAAAAGAAATTATTAACTTTATTAGGCATTTGGCACTTATTAAATAGCGTTCATATTGTTGGTATCAATTTAATGGCGTTGCTTTATGTTCGTCAAAAACTTTCTCCTAACCAAATTGCTATCGATGAGAACGGCACTGGCACTGATTATCGTACCCTTTTTAATCAATCTCAGCACCTTGCCAAACAATTAGCAATTAATTTTAAAATAAAGCGTCATCAAAAAGTCGCTATTATAGCGCACAACCACCTACTCTTAGTTCATACTTTATTTGCTATGACAAGATTAGGCGTTGATGTTTATCTTATCAATACTGAACTGTCGACAAATCAACTTAAGTCCATTCACGAAAATGTCGGTTTTGACTGGATAATTCACGATCCAGAAATAGCGTGTTTATCAAATGTAAAAAGCTTACCCATTTATCATGAAAGCCTTATGTCAATTCACTCTCTATTAGTTTCGACCTCGACAATTGATGTAAAAATTAAAACGACCCACTTCTCAAAAATTACTGTTTTAACGAGTGGCACAACAGGCCGTTTTAAATTAGCTGCACGCGATAGTAAGGCACAAAATTTTATTAGTCCATTTTGTCAACTACTGGTGAAACTAAATCTTTTCCGTTATCAAAAAATCTATATTGCAACGCCTATTTATCATGGGTTTGGCATGGCAAGTTTATGTATCGCTGTGTTATTAGGTGCAACAATGTTTTTAACAAAAAAATTTGATAGTCAAAAAGCATGTGGGTTAATTGCGAGTAACCAAATAGAGGTGGTCACACTTGTTCCTTTAATGTTAAAGAGGATGTTGAAATGCTCTAAACATCAACTCACTAGTTTAAAATGTATTATTACCGGAGGAGCGCCAATTACAGCAATATTAGTTGATCAAGTCATTACTACGCTTGGAAAGATATTATTCAATTTGTATGGCACATCAGAAGCAGGTATTTGCATGATTGCCTCGCCCGATGATCTCTCTATTAAGCCAGAAACCATTGGTAAACCGCTGAGAGGATTATCAACTAAATTACAGAAGCAAAACAATGAATCACAAAAACACCATGAGCTGTTTATTAAATGTGCTTGGTCAACTGTAGGCAACCATTGGGTTTCAACAGGAGATTTAGTCTATCAAGATGCTGACGGTTATTACTTTTTAGCAGGTCGAGTTGATGATATGATTGTTTCAGGTGGTGAAAATGTTTATCCATATGAACTTGAACACTGCTTATCAACTCATCCGGAAATTAATGATGTAACAGTGATAAGTGTGCCGGATGAAGAATTCGGGCAAAGATTGGTCGCTTTTATTGTTTTAAATTCTAATACCGAACAATCCGAAACTAAAATACAGGATTGGCTTAAATCAAAAATAGCCCGTTATCAGATGCCCAAAAAAATCATTTTTATCGACGAACTACCGATGACAAGCATTGGAAAAATAGACCGTAAAAAATTACAACAGCTATTTTTTAATCATTTAAGTAATGCATAACATTTAGTTAGCAATAAATGAACTGTTGTCCATTATTATATTCTAATAAAATTTTTCTTAGAAAGGTATTATGAATTTGTAGGCGGCGCTATTTAACCTCTACCTTGAGTTACTCTTCTTGAAAAATAAGCCTGAAAAGTTGACTGGTTTATTTCTAGTTTTCAGTATTTATTTATGGTTAACGTCCTAAAAAAATATCTTTACTGGATCTAGAACTCTCATCTTTAATTTGTTTCTTCTTTTCTATTAAATAGTTATTTGCTTTGATATATATATCTTTATCGCATTCAATGTTTAAGATTAATTTATTATTACTTTTATTTATAACGAGAAAATGATTATCCTTATAATCAAAAATAATATTTTCTACCGATGTAGCGCCTCTATTAAAATTAGATAAATTATAATAATATCTGAAAGTTACATATTGTTTTGAGATATGAATATAACCATACTCTTTTTCATCAACTTTAGCAAAAATTTTTAATGTTAAAGAATCCTCATCTTCAATTTTATCATATTTATAGGATTTTATATAAAACTTAGGGCTAGTAAATGAGCACGTAAATAACAAAGATATTATTAAAAAAGTTATAACTGAAATTACCTTAAAGATTTTCATTTCATTATACCTGCTGCTTAAGATGCACTATACATAGAACTTGCACATTGTCTTTTGAGCAAATTATATCCTTTTGTTGTATTTACCACATCATAATTATCAACATACATTTTTAAAATTAGACATTTGCATATCATCTACATCAAAACTTGTTCCTTTGGGACTAACGAACGAGAAAAACAAAACTTGAATTAAAAGAAAAATTTTTCCATTATGCCTATCCCTCTATTTTTAAATTTAAATCTTCTGGTGCTATGAAGATAGTTTCTTTGAAACCAACGCTTTTAAATGCTCCAACCAAAACTTTCTTTATTATCTTTTTCAACTCACCAATACCCATCCTAATTAATATATCCATAGCTTTTCTAGATATTAAAAGACCGTCCCCGAAGGGATTAACGAGAGTATTATAATCATGCGTATAAGCATAAACTTTGGTTAGCTTCCTTTTAGTTTTATGGGATCTTGGCTTATATTGGTTCCGGTATTACTGTCATAATATCGGAACCGATTAGATAAGCTGAAGCGTTGAAACTTTAAAAGGATTATGCATTACCATTCTAACACGAGCTGCTTTACTCATTCCGTCAGTTTAAAAATCAGCACTGGCGAGATATCAACACCATATATCTCCTTATATAGAAATAATGTTTATTTCATTCCTTTATGAAGGATATAGCAACTTTCTTTAAATTTTAGCTCGCAAGCTTGTTCAAAATACTTTTTAGCTAACTCGCTATTTTTTTCAACACCATCACCTTCATAATACATAATGCCTAACTGATGTATTGCTTGAGCGTTACTATTATCTGCTGCTTTTTCATACCAATATAGTGCTTTTTCTATATTAATTTCGACACCGTCACCTTTGTCATACATACGTGCTAAATTATATTGATTTATCACAAACCATTCTTTATCTGCTTGAGCTTTAGTGTACCAATAGCGTGCTTTTTCTTTATTGACTTCGACACCATCACCTTGGTCATACATATATGCTAACTCTAATTGCGCATAATCATGCCCTTGTTTTGCTGCTTTTGTATACCAATAGAGCGCTTTTTCTTTACTGGCTTCGACACCATCACCTTTGTCATACATACGTGCTAAATGATATTGCGCATAATCAAGCCCTTTTTCCGCTGCTTGAGTGTACCAATAGAGCGCTTTATCTTTATTGACTTTGACACCATTACCTTTGGAATACATATCTGCTAAAGGATAAAGCGCTATATCAAACAGTTCTTTCTCTGCTTGAGCTTTAGTGTACCATTTGAGTGCTTTTTCTTTATTGACTTCGACACCATCACCTCGGTCATACATATATGCTAATTCTAATTGCGCCGAAATATGCCCTTTTTCAGCTGCTTTTGTGCGCCAATAGAGCACTTTTTCTTTATTGGCTTCGACACCGTCTCCTAATTCATACATGCGTGATAAACCATATTGCGCCTCAACTAATCCGTGTTCCGCTGCTTTTGTGTACCAATATAACGCTTTTTCTTTATTAATTTCGGTACCGTCTCCTTTGTCATACATAGATGCTAAATCATATTGCGCCTCAACAAATCCGTCTTCCGCTGCTTTTGTGTACCAATAGAGCGAGTTTTCTGCATTGGCTTCGACACCGTCGCTTCTGTCATACATACGCTCTATAAATAGCTGATTTTTCTTATCTAGCTCTTCAGCCCCCAATTTACAAGAAATTACAACTTTATCATCTTGATAAAATAGAATATCGCACTTTTTAGCGTAAGCTGTCGTCGATAATAATGCTGTTAATACAACAAATAGTACTTTTTTCATTAGTTTTCCTTAAACCCCTAAAATATAATAATTTTTTTTATTTTGCCTGCTGGCAAGAAAAGAACAAAAATACGTTTACTATCTATTACTTGTTAACAATGTACTTTTAAATCGCTTATCGGTATATGCAGTTGATAAAATGACTAACACGCCAACCAAATATCTTGAGCCGTATTAAAATGTCATTGTTAAGCTAATTTATATCAAAAAAGTAATTGTGTTAACAGAATAAATGATATTTTGATGCTGTATAAAAAAAGAACTGCCTTAATATGTAAGACAGTTCTTTAAACAGATTTCAAATTTGCCTGACTTATGAATAATGTTTATTTGATTCCTTTGTGAAGGATATCGCAACTTTCTTTAAATTTTAGCTCACAAGCTTGTTCAAAATACTTTTTAGCTAACTCGCTATTTTTTTCAATACCATCACCTTTATAATACATAACGCCCAAATCATGCATTGCTTCAGTGTTACCATTATCTACAGATTTTTTATACCAAAATAGTGCTTTTTCTTTATCGACTTCGATCTCTTCACCTTTGTCATACATATGTGCTAAACGATATTGTGTTTGACTAAGCTCTTTTTTCATTGCGTTACTGAGCCAATATACCGTTTTATCTTTATTAACTTCGAGACCGTCACCTTTGTCATACATTTCTGCTAAATCATATTGCGCTTGAGCAATTCCATATTCTGGTACATCGTTTTTTCTAGGTAACCTCTTACGTAGTTCTGCTATAACATCGTCACTTTCATTATTCAAAACTGCTAAATAATACTGCGCCTCAACAAATCCTTTTTTTACTGCTTTCGTGTACCAATATACTGCTTTCTCTTTATTGACCTCAACACCGTCTCCTTTATCATATCTCTTTGCTAACTCGAATTGCGCCCAACCATCCCCTCGTTCCGCAGCTTTTGTATACCAATACACCGCTTTTTCTTGATTGACTTCGACACCGAGCCCATAGTTATAAATGTTTGCTAATCCAATTTGTGCAGAAATAAGCCCCTGTTGCTCAGCTTTAGTATACCAATATAGCGATTTTTCTTTATTACCATATTGTCCTAAATCATATTGCGCAACAACAAATCCTTGCTCTGCTGCTTTAGTGCGCCATTTTTCACGTTCAAACCTTCTGGATAAATCATATTGCGCTTGAACAGATCCGGCTTCCGCTGCTTGAGTGAGCCAATATAGTGCTTTTTCTCTGTTTTCCTCGACTCCCTCACCTTCTTCATACATGCGTGATAAACCATATTGCGCAACAGAAACCCCTTGTTCCGCTGCCTGAGTAAGCCAATATAGTGCTTTTTCAGTATTTTCTTCGACGCCGTCGCCGTTGTAATACATAAATGCTAAATTAAACTGAGCATCTTTATCTCCCTGCTCAGCCTCAGTGTTACAAGCAATAAAAGCTTTATCAAAAGCTTTTTGTTCGAAATAGGTAGCGCAATTATTAGCGTAAGCTGTCGTCGATAATAATGCAGTTAATACAACAAATAGTACTTTTTTCATTAGTTTTCCTTAAATTCCTAAAAATAATAATAATTTTTTTATTTTGCCTGCTGGCAAGAAAAGAACAAAAATACGTTTACTATCTATTACTTGTTAACAATGTACTTTTAAATCGCTTATCAGTATATGCAGTTGATAAAATGACTAACACGCCAACCAAATATCTTGAGCCGTATTAAAATGTCATTGTTAAGCTAATTTATATCAAAAAAGTAATTGTGTTAACAGAATAAATAACATTTTAAAGCTGTATAAAAAAGAACTGCCTTAATATGTGAGGCAGTTCTTTTAACATGTTTCTAATTTGCATGACTTATGAATAATGTTTATTTGATTCCTTTGTGAAGGATATCGCAACTTTCTTTAAATTTTAGCTCACAAGCTTGTTCAAAATACTTTTTAGCTAACTCGCTATTTTTTTCAATACCATCACCTTTATAATACATAATGCCTAAATTATGCATTGCTTTAGTGTTACCATTATCTATTGATTTTTTATACCAAAATAGTGCTTTCTCTTTATCGACTTCGATCTCTTCACCTTTGTCATACATATGTGCTAAACGATATTGTGTTTGACTAAGCTCTTTTTTCATTGCGTTACTGAGCCAATATACCGTTTTATCTTTATTAACTTCGAGACCGTCACCTTTGTCATACATTTCTGCTAAATCATATTGCGCTTGAGCAATTCCATATTCTGGTACATCGTTTTTTCTAGGTAACCTCTTACGTAGTTCTGCTATAACATCGTCACTTTCATTATTCAAAACTGCTAAATAATACTGCGCCTCAACAAATCCTTTTTTTACTGCTTTCGTGTACCAATATACTGCTTTCTCTTTATTGACCTCAACACCGTCTCCTTTATCATATCTCTTTGCTAACTCGAATTGCGCCCAACCATCCCCTCGTTCCGCAGCTTTTGTATACCAATACACCGCTTTTTCTTGATTGACTTCGACACTGAGTCCATTTTCATAAATGTTTGCTAATCCAGTTTGTGCAGAAATAAGCCCTTGTTGCTCAGCTTTAGTTAGCCAATATAGCACTTTTTCTTTATTACCATGTTGCCCTAAATTATGTCGCCCTAAATCATTTTGCGCAACAACAAATCCTTGCTCTGCTGCTTTAGTGAGCCATTTTTCACGTTCAAACCTATTGGATAAGTCATATTGTGCTTGAACAGATCCGGCTTCCGCTGCTTGAGTGAGCCAATAGAGCGCTTGTTCTTTATCGACTTCGACTCCCTCACCTTCTTCATACATGCGTGATAAACCATATTGCGCAATAGAAACCCCTTGTTCCGCTGCCTGAGTAAGCCAATTTAGTGCTTTTTCTGTATTTTCTTCGACGCCGTCGCCGTTGTAATACATAAATGCTAAATTAAACTGAGCATCTTTATCTCCCTGCTCAGCCTCAGTGTTACAAGCAATAAAAGCTTTATCAAAAGCTTTTTGTTCGAAATAGGTAGCGCAATTATTAGCGTAAGCTGTCGTCGATAATAATGCTGTTAATACAACAAATTGTACTTTTTTCATTAGTTTTCCTTAATTTCCTTAAATATAATAATTTTTTTATTTTGCCTACTGACAAGAAAAGAATAGGCTTACTCTCTATTACTCGTTAACAATGTACTTTTAACTGGCTTATGCGTATGTGGAGTTGAAAAAATTGTTAACACGCCAATTATTGGATCACATAAAAATGTCACTATTATTAGAAAAGTATTTAACCATAATATTCCTATAAATATATTTTCTCATTACTTTATATCAAATCCTTAATATTTCCCTTTCTTCAGAAATTAAAAGTGCGATTTATTTTTATAGGCAAATAACCTTGGTTTAATCTATTTTTATTCTTATTCATAATAGAGAGCTTAACCTAAATATAAATCACTTTCTTTGAGTCTAAAAAATCTATTTTTATTAAGAATTGTTCAGAAATAATTCATATTAAATGGTTAAATCCAGAATTTACTAAATTAAATGTCAATATAATAAAAATTAGCTTGCATAATTATGATAATGTGGCAGAATTCCCTGCCGCTTCAAGCGGGTAAAAGGCAAAACTATACTTAGTAGTTTTTTATTGTTTTTTGGGACAGAGGAGCAAAAATAAATCATGTCCGCAATAAAAATGAAACGAGTTTTAACCACACCTGCATTAATTGCATTTGGTTTAGCTTATATGGTTCCTTTAGGGATCTTTACCACTTATGGGGAAGTTACCGTTGTCAGTAATGGACACTTACCTATAGCCTACATCATCACCCTTGCCATGATCTTTTTCACAGCATTGAGTTATTGCCGAATGGCAAACAAGCTCCCTATTGCTGGTTCGGCGTATACCTATGTACAACGAACTTTTGGTGGAAAAGTTGGTTTCTTAGTTGGTTGGGCACAAATTCTTGATTACCTATTTTTACCAATATTAAATTATTTGGTTTTAGGAATATATCTACATGAACACTTTGAGAATATTCCAGCCTATGTATTTGTATTAGTATCGATTATGGGTGTCAGTATATTAAATTATCTTGGAATCAAGTTAATCAATTGGGCCAATATCACTTTAAATTTATTTCAAGCGTTATTTATCGTATTGTTTATTATTATAACGTTAATAAATGTTGATTTAACACCCGAAGCGATGCTCAAACCTATATCAGTTACACCAGATGACTTTAGTGGTTTATTTTCCGGAGCCGCCATATTATGCCTTGCATTTTTAGGCTTTGACGCAATAGCGACACTGGCTGAAGAATCAAATGAAGCTAAAAAAACCTTACCAAGAGCAATTATTGGTACCGTGCTTATTGCTGGTTGTATATTCCTAGTTGTTTCTTATTGTGCGCATTTAGCGTATCCACAATGGACTGATTTTGTTGACAATCGAGATACAGCGAGTTTGGATGTAATGCACAGAGTTGACAGTATAAGTCATTTAACCAATATTCTTGGCAATTTTGGTAATGATTTTATATATAACTTCTTCCAAACAGCATATTTAACTGGTGTATTTGCCTCAACAATGACAGCACAAACTAGTGTGTCTCGAATTTTTTATGCTATGGGACGTGAGGGTGTATTACCTAAACGAATCTTCTATAGAATTCATCCACGTTTTAGAACACCTTACTTATCAATAATTTTTGTTTCTATTTTTTCATTATTCTCTTTGGTTCTTGATTTAACCTTAGTGATATCGATGATAAGTTTTGGTGCATTAGTCGCTTTTACCTTTGTCAATCTATGCGTTATCAAAAGCTACTTAGGTGGTGAGACCAAGAAAACAGTGTTGATGCTATTAAAATATGGACTAATGCCTGCAATTGGTTTACTACTTTCGTTGTGGCTATGGACTAGCCTTGAATCGACAGCAATGATGGTTGGATTGATTTGGTTGGCCTTTGGATTTTGTTATTTACTCTATTTAACTAGATTTTTTACAACGACATTACCATCAATTGATCATTCGGAATTGGATTCAATTATCAAAGATTAGATAAATCTATTAGGTCTACTTAAAAGTATTTAGTTCATGCCCTTTAAAAATAATCCCGTCGACCAAGGTCGACGGGATTTTCATTTTTAAGTAATAAAATTTAATTAAAATCGCTTAAAATTATTCACCAAAACCTGTAGCAAATAATTCACGGATTTCATCCATAGCTGCTTTTTCATCTTCACCATCACAGATGATTTCAACAGTTGAACCGCCTTTAACGCCAGCACCAAGTAAACCCATCATACTTTTTAATTTAATAGCTTTATCGTTATAAACAAGTTCAATTGATGATTTATAACGACCAGCTAATTTAACAAGTGTCGTTACTGGGCGGGCATGTAAACCAGTTGAATTTTTTACTACCATTTGCTCTTTTAGCATATTATATGTCCTTACTTATATCTAACGTTAATACGATACATGTATTTATATCATAAATTCATTTTTTTTGCTCTTTTTTAGCGTTAATTTTTGAAATTTATTCATAACATTCTTATTATTAATGACTTTTTGTTACTAAAATTAACCTATCCAGAAATATCTCACCACATGGAAAAAAATTGGAGCAGCAAAACAGATTGAATCGAAGCGATCAAGTATTCCTCCATGACCACCTATAAGTCTTCCCCAGTCTTTTACACCCCGATCACGTTTGATGGCAGACATCACTAATCCCCCAAAAAAGCCCAGAAGTGTAATCATAAGCGAAATTAAACCCGATTGCAGAAAAGTAAAAGGCGTAATCCAAAACATACATGCCCCAATAAAACTGGCTGATAAAATACCGCCAACAAACCCTTCTATCGTTTTTGCTGGTGAGACATTTGGACTAATTTTATGTTTTCCACATAATTTTCCAAAAACGTATTGCAATACATCTGATAGCTGAACGACGAGTACCAAATAAGCGATTAATAATAGGTTACGACCTTGATAATTTTCGATGTCCAACACTAATAATGCTGGCACACATGAAATACAATAAACCGTAATCATCAATCCCCATTGTACATCCGCTATTCTTTCTAAAAAATTTCGGGTCGAGCCTGTAATCGTAGCAAATATTGCCAGGAACAAAAAAGCATAAACCGGAATGAAGATGCTGAATAGACCATACCAAGCATAAGCGACCAAAATATATTGCACAGGTAAAGCGATACCAAATGCAAAAATTAATGCAAAATAGTCGTAGCGATTAATCGGCGTTAAAATAAGGAACTCACGTAAAGCTAAGCCAGAAACAATAAAAAACAAAAATATCACTGCCAATTGACCTAACCAAAAAGCCCCACCAATAATGGCTACCATCACCCACCAAGCATTAATTCGAGCATTTAAATTATCAATACTGGGTGATTTGAAGCGGTATTTTAGAATCTGACCAATTATCGATGCCACTAACAAAAACAGACCGATTCCCAAAAACAATAACACTGTATCATATTGATAATGGGACATCTTAATTCTCCTTGTGTGTAATGTTCCTAAAAAATCAGTTAATTATTGATAATACCATTAATGACAGCAAAAACGATTAAACAATTTTGTAATAAAAATAAAATTATTTGGAATCTTAACAGCGATAAAACTCCCTTTTGGCGATCATCCACTGTCCTTAATGTTGGAGCATTAATGAGTTTTAAATTGATTAACGCCTTATCCATCGCCAACAACTCATTTTGTAAATGGTCTGAATGATTGGCTAAATATTCAAATAACTTTTTATCAAAAGCGACTCTTATAGCGTAATATTTACTTATTAAACCAAGGAGAAAAATAATCAAACAAAAAATGGTTAAAGACCCTTCCCCAAAACTTATCAAAGCAACAAAAGCACCCAATACTGATAAAAGCATAGAATAAATATCAATCTGTTTGCTAATTGATAAAAAATGACAAAATATCTCTAAATCGGTTTTGCTAATACTATTTTGCAATGGGTCCGAACTTAACATCTCCCTATCCCTTCTTTAATCGTTGAAAACCAATTGGATAAAATCAATTGTTGTTGTTTAGATATCACAATCGAATTCCGACAAGCTTTTACTTTGTTCATTGCTTTTTGTAGATTATTAGCTCTTTTCGTCCATAATAACCACGCAATCACAGCGGTTGCACTTCGAGAATAGCCTAAAGCACAACAAACTAATAATTTACCTTGTTGATGATAAAGTTCAATAGTTCTCGCGGCTTGTTGACACTCTTCCTGTGAAAGTGGGGTCATATCTAAAACGGGAATAAGAGTATATTCACCTTTAAAATGCCCAATTGGTAACTCAGCGCACAAATCTACCACGGAATTATAATGATTTTGCTTTAAGCTTTGACTTGATGGAATGCGGCCTAAATAAACTTCATCAACGATCAAATCATCAGTTTGATGGCTGATGGTCCATATTCTTGAATTTAACCACATAATGATAAAATATGGGAAAAAAAGCAAAATAACGGGAAGCTTAAAATGGCCATTTTGTTGTTTTTGAAAGCCTGATGAGAACAAATAGTTAGCAGCAACCAATAACAAAGCACCTGCCAACCATAATAGAGCCCATACAGAATAATAGACAACAACGGCCAGTGATAACAAGCTCAAACCAAAATAAATCAATGCCCAGCAATAGCTTGACGGTCGATGTTTCATCTGTTTTTCTCTCTTATCTGGCCATAACCAAATACAAAAACACCCAACCCATAATCCAGTTGGAATATCAAAAAAATGATGCTGCCAAGTGGTTAAAACTGAAAGTCCAATTAACAAGCACCAAATATGTAAAAGATAACGACTCAATCCACGAAAATAGTTAGCGTAAAACTGCCATAAAATAACTAATAACGTAATATGTAATGAAGGAGCTTGATTAAATGGCTTATCAAATCCCATCAAAATATCAAACATCAAACCAAAAAATCCGTCCAAAGCCGGACGATCAAAATAGAATTTCAGTGGAAAAAGCAAAAAACAAATAATACAAATGATTTGCGCCGTTAACAGCCGTAAACCAAGAGTCTTAAGAGATTGCCATGAAGATGTTAGTAAAATGGCGAATCCATACATGAGATCGATAGACCAATAAGGAACAATCGTCCATGGCCAAAGTGGAATATTACGCTCCCAACTAAAAAACAGACTCGGTACCCCCTCACGTTGAGACGTAAACCAGTTAGCAAAATTGTAACTAGTAAAAAAGAACACCGATAAACCGACTAACCATATACACTTATAAAAGTTAAGTCGGTTAAATACTTTTAGCATAATTAATTCGAATTTCGTTGTGCAAGCGAAACGGTAAAAATACCCCACTGATCTACCAACATGGTAACTTTAGTAAATCCAGCTTCCTCAACTAACTGATCCATCTCAAGTTGAGTCCGTCGTCGCATAATCCACGCTTTCCCTTCTCGATGAGAGGTTAAAGCTCTAGCAATAAATTCAAGTTGAGGATGCCAAGGTTGATTGGTATAAATTAAATATCCCCCTGCTGGAATCACATCGGACAACCCTAACAAAGATTCACGTAATAACTGATTATCATCAAACAATTCATATAAGCCTGAAACCACCGCTAAATTAGGTTTTGGAGATAGTTGTGAAAGTTCATTACGACTAAATGCATCACCTTTTTCAAAACGGACAATATCACTTAAACCTTGTTGTTCTATGAGTATTCGCCCATCACGAATATTGATATCACTATAATCACGTAATAAAACCGAATTTGGTTTATGGGCAATTTGATTAATCGTTTCTAGAATGTAACGACCATGTCCTGCAGCTATGTCAACAATGTTAACTTCATCAGATTGTAGCTTTTCGATAGTTTGCTTTAACAATTGCTCTAAATGGTTTTTACGTTGTCGAATACCTCGCCAGCCAATAGATTGCAAATAGAGATAATCAAAAAATTGACCGAGTTTAGAAGAACCAGAAGGTTCATTTCGATAAACATAATCTAGTGTACTACCTGAATCAAATCCTGTTTCTAAGCCTAGCTTGATACCATCCGACATTTTACCAGCATGTTTTAAGGTCGCTCGAACACACTTCCAATACCATGACTTAATCCATCCAGAAGGCGGTAATGCTAATTTATCGGTTTCCATGCGAGTATAACCAACTCGATCAGCATTTGTTAATACCGGAACATTGGGTTGATTTGCAAAACAGCCTTGTATAAACCGCCTCGCCCTATCGATAGCCATGTAACGATCTTTCTCGCCAAACGTATCGTGGTAAAATTTTGGTAAGATATGGAACTCTTTTTGGTTTGTTCCCAAATTATCATAAAAAATTTTCTGCGGTTTACGACGCACCACAAAATCAGAGCCAGAAACGAGTAATTGAGTGGGAACAGTAATGGCGTTGGCATCTTTAACAATTCGATCTGATACCGCATAAAGATCAAGCAATAATCTAACTGAAATAGGTCGAGTAATTAATGAATCTTTATTAAAAGATTCAGCCCGACTAACATCATGCGTTAATAAATTCGGTTTGACATAACTATTTACGAAAAAATTTCCTTTTAGATTATACAGTAACTTAAGTCCTGGCACAGCTAATGGTACATATAACTTAACGCTAAATGCGGGTGATCCTAAAACCAAGGCGCGAATATTTGGCACATAATCATGCACCCAAGCGCTTGCAATTACCGCCCCTACACTTTGAGCGATAATGGCAATATCTTGCATAGTCAAAGAGTATTCCTCAATGATATGCTTAATAAAACAATCAGCATCTTTAATTAGCGTGGCAAAATTGGGAGCATCACCACGCTCACCTTCTGATTGACCGTTTCCTCTCGCATCCCAAGCAAAAATATGAAAGTCAGGTAAATCAAGTTCATCAGCCAAATGGGCTACTCGTCCAGAGTGTTCATGACCTCGATGAAAAAGTACAATTGCTTTTGAAGTCATTTGATCATTAGTCTCGACAGCTGGCCAATAACGATAGAATAATTGACAACCATCATGACTAATAAATGTTTTTTGCTGCTGTTCACGCATAAGCTAATCCTTGATACTTGTTGATTCTTGCAATCCCTTCCTAACTCTATTAACTACCGTAATTAATAACAAAAAGATAATTAGCCACAATACAGTATTAAGCCAATCAAGTGGTAACAAATAGGTAGAAATGCCTAAACTTATTAGGCTAAAAACAAAAGCCCGATCACTTTTACCCATGGGGCCATCATAACGTCGTGTGCTACCAATCATCACACCGAGTACTCCAGCAAACTCAGTTAAAAAGGATAACAAAACGACTAAAATAACTAAAATGTTATTGACCTGATTCAATTGAGTAAAGATTAATAGTAATACAGAATCAGAAACCACATCACAAATCTCGTTTAAATAAGAACCAAGATTAGATTTTTGGTTATATTCTCTTGCTAGCATACCATCAATCGCATTGAGTGCCATCCTAATAAACATCCATAATGGTATTAACAAAAATAACCATAGATGATCTGCAAAATAACCTACAAACATAGCAACTAATATCGACCCAACACAAGCACCTATTGTCACCTGATTGGCAGTTATTTGTGAATCATATAGCAACTTCACATAAGGACGAAGCAATGCTTGAAAGCGCGATTTTAATTGATAAACAGAAAACATTTTCGTCCCTTTATCCATAATTAAACAATACGTTGTAATTGAGTATACTTTAATGAGCTATATAAAGGGAGTGATTAATGAAAAATTATTTAAGGATTACTTTTTTTGTATTTTCCAACACAATAATTTAAAAAAATCATTACAAATGATTAAACTATCAATAGTTGCATATCAAGAGCTAAAGTAATCATATAATTTTTCTAATGAAAATCTATTCAATAATGAATTAGCAAATCTTCTAATTACTTTACAATCTGATAAATACACATTTGGATACTTTTCTGCTGATCGTCTCACAGACCAATCAACTATTAGTGAACTAAAATTAAACCCAAATTATTTTGTTAAACGTTCGCTGAGAGAAACGCTATCAAAACTAGCTCATAAAATATGCCATGTCTGGCAACATTGTGAGCATGATCAAAATGTATAAGCAGATATCATGATAGAGTTTTGGATCATAAAAATAGCATCAATCAAATTGATGCCATCAAATACTGTTTACAAGACAGAAAAGGTCAATAAAAGAAACACTACATTGAAAAAAGATAGCTTGTTTAAGCAAGTTGTATATAACTGATTAAATTAGTGGGTTTGAAATATTCTAAAATGTCAAAAGCAGTTAACAGTAATTCAATTTAAATGGTGGGAAATTATGATTAATCAATAATAAAACTAATTCCAAAGGGAATGGACAAAAGATATAAATTTATATGCTTCGACTATGGGCAACACCATGAAAAGTTTGACTTGTGGTAATTATAACAAATTTTTAGTCAACCATAAATGGTAACAAGTACCATTCATGATATCATACAATTTCTACTTCTTGATCCACATGACTTTTTTCTTATTACCGAACGCAAGTTCATTTGGTGAGAGTAAAGTATATTCGATACGATTAGTACTCATACTTCTTAAATAATTAGAATCTTCCTTCACATCAAATGTTGAATTTCTTTTTATAATAGGGGCGACATGATTCACTTCATAATGATCACCTTTTGCAGTAATTGTAACGATACTCGAATTAGAGTCAGCATCAGGCTCTACCCACGTTCCAGAAAATTTTCCTGAAACATTATCATTACAACCAGCTAGGGCAATAGAAAAAAGGCAAACTGCAATTACTTTTTTTAAAATCATTATTTTCTCCTATTAATTTATATTATTTTTAATTTTTTAAAATTTAACTTCATCAGATAAATCCAAAAAACACGATTGTGCAGCGCTTAGAACTATAGAAAATTGTTATTTATCGTTAATATTTGAAGCAATGAGAAATTCCATTTTTTATAATCAGAATTATGCTTCTCTAGTGATGCTAACACAAATAAATGCCCAACACACAAAGTAAAGTATCATCACCACATTAATGATAACCAGTTTTTTCGCAATTTCCAAGAGCATAAGCAATAGCTTTCCCTAACTCTGGATTTTCTGCTTGAATACTCTAATATTTTTCTTTAAAAGCCCTAAAGGGCTTTTAAATTATCTACTAATTAATGTCTTAAAACTCCAAATTTAGAAATAATTTTTTTAACAATTTTTGGATCAGCAGTAGGACAGCTGTTTAAGAAGCTATTTCTAGCACTAGCTGTACGACCAATATTAAATTTTCCATGTTTTTTAGAAACTATACTAAAAAAGTCTTTTACTGCTGAAGAACATTCGGATGGATTTGCCCCATTCATTTTACCATACATGCACATAACAACTTTGCACGGATCACTTTTAGCAAATACCGATGGTGCTATTAACATTGAGCAAACAACTAATGGAACAACTAGTAGTTTTTTCATTTTCATAATTGATTCTCCTTTATTTCTGGTACATCATATCTTTAAACTATATGAGTAGGTCTAAATGAATTAAATTTTAGTAACGGAACATCTATAATGTTGTTTTCAGAAAAAATTTTTCTTTCAATAAAAGCCGGTTCATCAAAATAAACTATTTTATGAGCAATAAAAGGGCGAACTTTTTCCATGATCACAATTTCATTAATCCCTAAATTAGTTTTTTTACCCGCACGAGTTGTATAAACTTCTGAGCCAAGTTCTACAACTTCTTGTGGTAATAAAACATCCCGTCCCTGCTCCGAAAAATTATCACTTTTAGATGCCCCACCTTTAGAACGTGAATTTGATTTATTTTTTACTTTGACTGTTTTTTTACCAATGGTTTCACTGATAATTTTTGCATCATCAGAAACTAATTTTGGCGGATAATTTATTTGTACTGCACAGTTTTCTATTAATACTTTAGCTCCTTCCTTTCCATAAAGTTTATCGTTTTCTATTTGTCCCCTAGCCTGTATAATTATCATGTATCTAAGATTATATCCAGCCGTATAAGCGATTGATTTTTCTATTATTTCAACCTTACCCATAGATGTAAATTCATCTAATACTAACAGACACTGATATTTCAAAGATGGGTCTTGTTCCGGTAATGTTTTAGTATTAACAGAAATTAATTGACTAAAAAAAAGATTTGTCAATTTTGCATAAGTCATTAATGAAGTCGGAGCAAGTCCGAGATAAATAGACATTCTCTTAGTTCGAACGTCACGCAAATCAAAATCGTCACCGGAAGTTGCAGCTTTACAAGCTGCATTAGTAAATATGGACAGTGGAGCGGTAAGAGTAGATAAAATACTACCCTGTGTTCTTTCTGGCGTAGCAATGAAACGCCGGAATTCAGCAATACAGCCATCTGAAAGTGGCCGACCTTTTAGATCTGCAATTTCGATTTCTTCGTCCATCCATGTTGCCAAACCTTGCTCTGGTGAAGTTAGACTTAATAATTGGGCCATAGTAACTGGCATGCCAGTGTATTCGAGATCGAGCATATACAACACTAAACCCTTGAATAGGTTACTTGCTAGTTCATTCCATACATCATTATCTCCCCCACTATTTGGATATAAAATCTTACTAATAATCATAATATCGCCATCCCTAAAATTAGGATTTCGATTTATATAAGTTAAAGGATTATATCGATGAGATCGCAGAAGCTCGCCTTTTTCATATCTATTGATAATGTCATTTTGTTCTTCTTCAGACATCGATTTGAATTTATCTGAGCTTTTGAATTTATTAAACTCTGCATCAGTGAATGAATAACCATCAGGGCAAAATAAAAATACTTCTTGTCCCCTAGATTTTCTATATCCTCCCGTATAAATAAAATTCTCCAGCTTAATATCGAGAACTACAGCACTATCTCGATAATTTAGAAGATTTGGTATAACAATACCGACCCCTTTTCCCGATCGAGTCGGAGCGGCAATATAAATAAATTGTTGACCAATAAATTGCAAAAACTTACCTTTATAACGTCCTTTATGCATCTTACCGATTAATACAGCAGGATGTTTACTTTCTATCAGTTCTTTATCGGAAGGAAAAAGTCCACTTTTAGATAAGTCCATATCATTTGCAAGTCTTGCACTTCCAAACAATTCTTCCCTTTTTCGTAAATTTAATAAAATAAATATGGTAAAAAAGAACGGCAATAAAAAAGTAATGACCATACCAATGAAACCACAAATAAATGCAACTTGATTACTGTCGAATTGACGGTAATTAAAGTAATATTTCCAAAAACTAAAAATCCCTAGAGAAGCTAAATCTAACCCTTTCATTTTCATAAAGATGAGGCCAGCCACATACTGACTACCAATAGTAAATGCTAAAATAACCAGTAAAGAGAAACAGAATAAGCCTATTTTTTTTTGTCTAATCATGTTTAACCCATTGCTAAAATTTCATTTTTTTCCATAGGATCAAAAAATATTTCTTTTAAAAACGAACCTTTAAAAAAACAAACAATATCGATTGATGACCTAACAATCTTAAAAATGTGATCATAATCTAATGTTCTGCCGTCTTCTGATTGCTTGACCAGTCCAGTAATACGACTAAATGCACTATAGCAATCATTTGCATGTGTAGTGGTTACACTCCCCGAGTGACCTGTATTTAATGCTTCAATATAGTTCCATGCTTCATCTCCACGTAATTCAGCTAAAAATATATGATCTGGCTTCATACGCATGCATGATTCAATAACGTATCTAGGAGGACGAACTTTATTTTTATAGAAAAGATGTAAATGGTTGGGATGATTGGGTAAATCAAGCTCATGAACATCTTCAATAGTAAATATTCTTCTTGTTGGAGGGTAAAGATCAACTAATGCCTTCATTATTGTTGTTTTACCTGAACCTGTTCCCCCAACAAGCAAAATATTTAGGCGATTTTCAACAGCCATAGTGAAAAAATCTTTTATTTTTTCCTCCTTATAAAGCTTATATAAGATCGCCTGTTGATCAGTTAAATCATTACTTGCTCGACTTGCATATTTGAAGCCTCTCAATCTTCCTGTATTTTCATAGTCAGACAAGGTAAACCTTGATTTTGAGGGCTTTCTAAATGTCATTGATATACTACCATCCTCGACCATTGGTGGAATTACTATTTGTCCCCGTTCGCCATCTGGCAAAATAACTGACGAAACTGGATTATTAAAATCTAAAGGGATACCATCGTTACTCATAACAGATAAAACCGTTGCTAATTGCTCTAATGACGCATAATCTACTCTAGGCTCATCTATAAATTCCCAGCCATTTCCCCGATCAAACCAAATTCTATTAGGCTGATTAACAGCTACTTCGGTTATTCCTTCTAGATCTAATATTTCCTGAATACCAACTTTCTTAAGAAATTGATATGCCATCAACTTATTATGTGGAATATTCATTAGGTTTATCCAACCATCTCATAATTAGTTGTAACACTAAGTGTTACGCTCGGGACTCCCTCTGTTAAATAATGTAAAATTGGATTTTTCCTCAGCTTTTCAACTATGGTCATTTTATTGATCATTGTTATCTCCTATTTTCTTACTGTCCTATATATATCTCTAAAATCGACATCACGAGGCACTAAAATATAAAGCATCGTCCCTTGATTTATATATGCTGTAGGCGGAATATTAATAGTATTTTCAAGAGCAATTGATGCCATGTTATTCATGGAGTCGGTTGTCGAATCATAACTGATTCGGTTATCACTTTTCGATAAATTATTAGATACAGTTTTAAAAGCATCATCTACAAAAGACAGCATAATAGCTCCGCCAAAACGCTCCCAAAAGTGAGTGTCAACCCAAGCAGGTGCACCACTTGCACCAAGCGTATCTGTACCCAGACTATCAATTTTAATACGGATTTTTCCGTCCTGTGCTGTAGTCCAGTTAACAAATACTCTAGCTTTTCCTTGTTTTATAACTTTTTTCTGTTCACCCATAAACGTGGTTCCTGCTCGCAATAATAAAACATCACCATTACTTGAATAAATATCTTTAGTTAGAATACATATAGGCACGCTTGGATAATCAGTCACAATTTTTGTTTTTAACACACAGGGCAATAAAGTACCTCTAGATAACAAAAACTTCAGATCTTCAAGCTGGGATATACTCCCATTTTCAAAATCTTCACCCCTCAATGTATCATTCAAACTGGAATCACTACTTGAACTCTCTCTAGATTCATTACCTGATGAGATAACGACCAGTGTCTCACCCAACAACTTTCTATCAGCTGGGGTCTGTTGTTTATCATTAGAAATACCTGATCCGGTACTGCCATTGGGTGAATCTGAATTGCTATTCTTCTCAGCTAACAGCTCTGCTTCCTTTAAAAGTTTTTGACGCTGTGCTTCTTCTTCAGCTTTTCTTTTGAGTTCAGCCTCTTCTAGCTTTCTTTTTCTATCAGCCTCTTCCTGTTTTCTCTGTTCTTCTTGTCTGAGTATCTCAGCCATCGTCGAATTAATACTAGATTTATTGTTATAGTCCCCCCCAATATTAAGCGCTTCATCTTTTTTAGTTTCATATGATGAATCTTCACTAGTACGAAATAAAATAGAACTTAAAATAAGTAGTACTATAAAAAAAATTGATAGTAACACGACTAACATCATCACTTTTTTATTTTTTGAACGCCCTGTTACATTTATTTTTCCTCTATCTTTTACCTCTTTGCCTGTTAATGGGGGAATATAATCCTCATTATCATTAATTTGATCATTAGAAGTCATTAATTACAGCCCTCTTCTCTCCAGTTGTCGTACCATCGTCATTGTATGACTGTGGAATACTACTATTAGTTTTTATGGCCATTACTCTGTCTCCAAGCCTAAGCATAAAGTTATTACTAATTTCATGTATGACCATCACATCACGTTCTAGATGTGTATTAGTAATAGCCTCTTTTCCATCTTCCATTACTCTGTAAACAATCGGTAAATCTTTTGAAGATGAAAAGCGCATACAAGTAAAACGTCCATCATCCCATATAGCTAAAGGAGATAATTCTTTATCCCCTTTTTTATAGTAATTCCAATTCATAAAACTAGTTGAACATGGTGTAGTT
The DNA here is from genome assembly GCF_001693745.1 of Gilliamella sp. wkB72. Lineage (NCBI taxonomy): Bacteria > Pseudomonadati > Pseudomonadota > Gammaproteobacteria > Orbales > Orbaceae > Gilliamella > Gilliamella sp. wkB72. Next base: position 86,780 of record NZ_LZEI01000017.1, read on the forward strand.
CGTTCTTCGTTTACTTCATTTTCTGGATATGAAAATCTAACAAGCCAGCTTGCGTTATCTGCGCTAGACGCTGTTTTTAGACTCAAAATATACGTTCGCTTATTAGTAACGAGTGTTACATTAGTATCAGGTTGTTTAGCAATCGGTCTAATAAAAATATTATTAGCTCTAACAGAAACATTCCATGCAAGCGGATCTCCTAACCCCATTCCGGCATTATTTGTTGTTAAAACTTCTGATTTATCTAATTGAATAAGGGTTGAAACACCTTCTTTAACACTGATTTTTGTTACATCATCTCTATTATATTTAACAACTTGTACTCTTTTATCATAACGAGTACGTTGCGGATTAATCTCAGCAAATACAGAGACTGAAATACAAAAAATAAGAGGACAAATAAGATATTTATATTTATTTAACTTCGACATTTTCTACATCCACCCGATAACTAATAACCTCAAAACCTAACGGATTTTCAAGTCGTTCCGCTTCAGTTTTAATTTCTTTTTTATAATCAAAATCTATTGTTGCTATCCAAGTTGTTGGCTTATAACCAGCTGCTGGCGTACCATCTTTATTTTTAACCAATTTTACAAACCGAACTTGTGCTAAATTATTAATGAATGTAATCCCACGAACGGTTACAACAATTTTTTTATCCTTTCTCAAGACTTTTAAAGGAGATAACGCACTTTGAATATTAAACTCATATTCAGAAAATACATTGTTATTACTTAGTAACTTTGTTATATCAAACATATTTTGAATGGTATCCCAATCATATGACTCTCGATTTATGACGAATTCTTTTAAAAAGTATTTAGACAAAACCTCATCATATGTGACTTTATCGTCAGCTAAAGGTTTGGCAATATCAATATAACCACTCGTTGAATCTACTCGCATAACATATGGAACAGCAGTTTTTAAAGGGGTTAAAACTGTAAGTGCAATACTTTGCAAAACACAACAAATACCAAGCACTATCGTCAGTTTCCACCCCATTTTTAAGAATTTGGAATTACGTTCATTTTCATTCACAATAAAATTCTGGATGGATTTATAATATAAATCAGCTTCTTTTTTCTGTTCTGACGTCAATGCTTTTGATGCCATTTGTATTTTCTCTATATTTTCATCGTAATATTCTTTTGTCACTTATTTACTCCTTGCTCTGTGTTTAATTGTCCTTGCTTTTGAATAGCAGGATTAACCATTTCCCACTTACCCTTTGGTTGTTTTGGCACAGGAGCAGAACAACTAATTACACTGACAAAAACAAAACTCGATAATAGAACTTTCAACATATTAACCACCTATCCCCCTTTACCTTTACCTTTCATTAGACCACTTATACTTTTAGCTAATTTTTTACCGGCCTTAGCACCTAAGCCTCCCATACGGCCTAACATACTATTCATATTGCCATTTAAACTATTTATACCCACACCACCAGTTAAACTTGAAATCAATGTTCCCACTTGTCCGAGAATATAAATGCCTATAAACATCACAATAACGATTTGATATACTCCCTCAAAATTAAGTTTTTCTGTTTCAAATTTCTCAGTAATAAATGAAATAAATAATTTCAAAACAATACAATATCCAAGTGTTAATAAAATATAGTTAGCACATTGACTACACCATGATGTAAACATCCCTCTAGTGGCTGGGAATATTGATAGACAAATAAATATCGGGCCAACAGACATCAAGATAGCAACCATTAGTTTTGCAACAAGCAAATATGCCGTTGCATATAACGCAAAAACGGCAGAGGTTAACCAAAGTAAAAGCCAATTGAAAACGGCTTGCATAGCTAACCCCCAATCATCACTCCAACCAAATGTCATTTGTTCTTCCAATAGTTCAAGTGATTTATTGATCGATGCCATAAATTCATCTAACATGGTTGTACTTACACTATTACTACCGAAAAGTGCGGAGCTTAGATTGTCACCCGCTTCCAAAACAAAGGGTATAACATATTTTTGATAATATCCGGCCGAGTAACAAACAGCGCCAACCAGAACAATCATCACCATATTTTTCAATATGTCCGTTATAAACATGTCATTCTGAGCAGTAACAATCTGCCATGCGACATAAACGCAATACGCCATGATTGCCGCAAGAATTAGTGGCAAGATAGCAGTACTTATTGATGTGACATTCGACGCTATTTGTGAGTTGACGAGATTAGACACATTATTATAAAGACTGGTTAAAACGCTGTCGCCCAAAGCCATTCTTATTTACCTCGATAAAACTTTTCAAACTCGACAGCCATTTTATTTTTTTTAAGTCTGTCCTGTTGTTCTAAAAGTTTAGCCATCGTATCAATTCGAGTTTTATCAATTTGATTTTGTGCTATCTCAAAAGCCAAACGATTATTTAAATCTTCTTTTTCCTGCGGTGTTTTTGCTTCATTTAACAATTTTGCTAATTCAACGATGTTTTCAGCTCGTTTTGTACTGGCTTCATATGACTGTTGCATGAGATCATAAGAAACCAGCAAAGAATCGATGTTTTTTTGAAATGATTCTGATTTAGAAGTTACCCCAAATTTTTCACGCAATGATGACAAATTTTGAGAATCATTCATCTCAGTTTTCCAATCATCAATGTTTAAATAACTCGAAATAGTAGGATCAACAAACACATTACCAAGCCCCCAATTTCCCTCAAATCGACGAAGTTGCTCTTCTGATTCTTTTTTCAATTTTTCATTAATATTTTTTGCTTCTTCAATTTGTTCTTTTAAAGCGTTTAATTGCTCCAACGCTTGTTGAGCCTGCTGTAATGCATTTTGTACCGTTTGAGCTATTGCAGCTGCATCAACGGTTGGAATACCAGTTGAATAGGAATTAAAACTAATAAATAACCACATTAATAAAAACAATTTTTTCATCTTATTACTCCTTTCGTAATATTTCTTCTATGAAAATAGGCATCCAAATTGTTGGATCATCTCCAACCTCTTTTCTAATTCTTTCACAAATTTCAATTCCTTTATGGGTACCTGATATGATCGGTAAATACTCGTCAAAACCTTCTAGATCCATTTTTGCAAAACATGATGAATTAGATTGCTTAATAAGAAATGTACGACTAGCAAGATCTAGACGTCGTAATCGATCAAACTCTTTAACTGTTAGACCGACTTTTTCATATGAATTTTTATATTCGGCATCAGGATTTGGTAAGAATATTTTTGTCGGTGTTTGCTCAACAATAGCTTCAAAAATGTTACACTTAATAGCATCCGCAGGAGATTGTGAAACAAGTCCTATAAACTCATTTTTAATCCGACCAGCTTTTAACGTGCTTTTAATTAATTCTTGTGTGGTCGGATAATTCGCAGGTTTCCAAAACTCTTCAATTAACGTTAGCATCAACCTACCCGCATTATGTTGTTGCATTACCTGCTTATAATATAGCAAAACTGCTAATAGAGGCTCACATGCCGGATGGTCATTACCCGATGAATCTTTTTCAAGTACGACTGTAGTATCAAAACCTACTTTTGTATAATGAATAGGATTAAATGTATTAGTCGGGCTATCTACCGCCCAAGCCAATTTTCCACCTTCGCTTTCACAATATTTACTTAAACGTAAACGAAGACTTGAACCTTTATTAATTGACGAAAGTAGTAAACCGAATCGACGCATAAATAAAGGCATTTCTAAAACAGCATTAACAGAACGTCTAATTATTTCAGCGTCTTCATCTGTCACTCTAGCATCTACATCTCTAGCACAAGACTCAACCCAACGGTATAAGAATGATTTCAAGCTATCACTAGCAACTTCTTCAAGCTGGAATGGATTAAAACCAGTAAATTCACCTTCTTTTATAGAAAAATAAGCCCCACCAAAACCTCTGAAGGTCATTTCAAGAGAACGGTTATAATCAATACCGAACATCATAGGATGAAATCGCTGTAAAAAAGTTGCTATTGCACCTTCTAATGTTGTTTTGCCCGCACCTGTAGCACCAAGTAATAGAAAATGACCAGCAATAGCTTTTCCTGTAACATTTTTATGAGGATGACTATAATGGGTATTAAAAAAATACAATCCATCAGCAATAGTTTTGAGAGGCATGATAGCCGTTCCATCACCAATCGGATTACCTTTTTCTTTACCGAATGAATAATTATGCATCGAAAACAAACATGCTAAATTAGTTGTAGTTCTTCTAGAATCAAGGGGACGCAAATTTGAATCGGGTAAACAACTAAGAAAAGCTTGATAACCCTCAATAGTTGCTTTCATCAAACTGAAGCCCCCCCCGCTAGTCAAAAATTCACTGGATACTTTTGTCCCTCCGTCCAATGCTTCTTTAGCTGTTTCACCCAAAACAGTCAAAGAACTTTGATAACTACCGAACATTGCCTTGCCTTCAGCTAGAGTAGCTTTACCAATTAGAAGTTCATCTATAGCTTCGCTCATTTCTCCGGATGATTCTAATTGATTTATTTGTTGATCTATTTGTTTCTGGACTTTAGTTGTTGATGCAAAAATAAAAGATTGTGTGAGTACAAATTCATAAGGCAACGTTAAAAGAAAATCCCATTGGCCCATTACTGTTCTAAAAGAGAAACCTTTCAGAATATAATTTGTTGCATACTTTACTTTTGTTGTTGATTTATTTCTAATCTCCAATAAATCATACCCAAAATACCATTCACTTTCGGGTATTTGTTGTCGAATAGGTGTATCAGAAAGCGGAATATCAAGTGACTGATTATTTAGTAAATATGCTAAAAACTCCGCAATCTCTGATTTGAAACCATTTCTTCCTAAAACAGTAACACTAAATGTTTTTAAAACGGCTTTGGATTGCTCTATTATTGTGTTCAAAAACTCCATGCCTTCAATAATATCCGACGTTTTTAATACGAAACTGACATAATATTCTGTTTTAAAAAAATTATTGTTATCGAATAGATTGCAATATTTATTAACAAATTTCTGAGCAAAAAGATTATTTTCAAAATTGTATTTTGTATCTAACTTTACCTTTTTCTTAATTAGATGTGTCCACACTCCCAATGAACCACCATATTCTTTACCTAATACAGTAAGATAATCTTTGAAGTTTAAAAATGCTAACTCAATTTGATTATCTGAAACCGATTCAAATGGCATACCATCAATAACTAATGTACACAATAATTTATTACTACCAATTGATATAATATTATCGCTCAAGTGATAACCATAGTCTGGGATATATTTGTCTATCGATGACGATTGTTGATTTGATTCTTTACTAATTTTCGAATTTGAATTTTTGCTTTTCATACTTACGCCTTATAAACATATCTCCACAATGAAAACTAATAACGTTGTTACGTTGTAGTACTTTCAGTAAAAAACCATTCAATCTCAACTTTGTAATTCTCATTGCATTTGGTTCAGTTTCACACATAGCCCTAACAATAAAAAAAATCATTCCAGATATAAAAGGAAATATTATTGCTTTAAGAAAACCGAACAAAACAAAACAAAGAAAAAAACCGAACATTCCAAACATACCTATCCCTAATAATAAAAGGAGCGGAACCCCCATCACTAAAGCAGGTCGATTAAAACCGTTATAAGTAATATACTCATCTACTTTTTTATCTGTTTCCATTACAATACCTTTGTAAAGGGTCATTAAAACCCTTTTTCTATTGGAAAAGTGTTAACATCCAGTTCCCGCCAACTAATGCACCTCCAGCTACACTACAATAAAGAAAAGCCATTCCAACTTCATTCCATTGTTTACGTTCCATAAATGCCATCGTAATATTGTAAATTAGATAAACTAATGCACCGATCCCAGCTATACTGAATAACCAAGTTTTAAATTCTGTTAACGCAGAAGTACCAGCTTGTAATCCTCCCGCTGCTGAAGCAACGTTAATGAATGACATTAATAAAGTAAAAATAACCAATTGAAATTTATTAAATTTTAATCTGTTCATAAAAAACCTTTTATAATTTTTAAAAATCCCCAAAAACATCCCAAACCTCTTTGTTTTTGAGGGGGGTTTCTACATCACTCACAACTGAGCGTTTTTTAGATTGTTGTTGTATATCTTTTTCTTTTTTTGCCTCGATAATTTTTTCCTGATTACCTCCTTTTAAATAATTTTCTAAACTTTTTTTTAACCTTTTTTGCATAGCTTGATGATTATCATCATTTTCTAAGTTGCCTACATCATTTGCTGATATAAAGCAATTAAGCTCCCCACGTAGTCGTTCATCATCAGTGAAATGATCCTTTTCCATTTCTTCGACCGTGCATTCATTAAGAATTTTTTCGGTGATTTTTAAAGCATTACATACATTGAAACCATCCATCGGATCGACATCATATTTTTCAAACAATAAAGAATTTACTTGTAATGCTCCTATTTGGACTGGTTTCTTTTCTTCTAAAAAATATTTCAATTTCTTTTTTGCTTCTTGTTCATTTTTATAGTCAATACTTTCACCAATCGTCGTCACTAAAAATTGTGTATGATTTGAAGTTATTTCAGAAAGCAAAAGTATTTCATCAACAGGAATATTTGGTGAACATTGCATTGCTAACGTTATCAACAATTCTTTTGTAATGCTCATTTTGATTATCCTTCATTCTGAATTTGGCTAAAGTTATCATTTGAGAAGGGATATTTTTTTAAGTGATCTTTTAACCTAATTGTTGCTTCAGTTCTTTTAGATCTTCTTGAATTTTTAGTAGCTTGAATTAATGCCTTATTAGTTTCTTCATCCAGAATTAATGTAATTGTTATTGTTCTCTCATACATAAGCATCCACATCCCCTTCTATACCAATAAATAATGAGTTAAATTTTAAACGTTTTAAAATTATCTTATAGACTAAAATCTAATTTATATTTGTATATAAATCAGTTGTTGATCAACAGTTAATTAACAATTGATCAACTTTTTATATTTGTTGATTTTTACTTTTTTTGGATTTATATTTGGGTCTAAATTTAAATCAAAAAAACACACAATATGAAGGAATAAAAATGATAATTGAACAAAACATAATAGGTATTTCGGATTTTAAAAAAAATCCGATGTCTTTTATGAAAGATAATCAAATTTTATTAATTTTAAATCATAATAAAAAAGCATTTTATTGCTTATCACCTGAAGTATTTGAACAATTAAAAGGTGATGGAGATAAAAGAAAAAAGGAAAAAAAATAAAATTTATTTACAAAAAAGGATCGCCCTTCCCTGTGGGGGACAGCCAAGGACGAAGGACGAAAACCAACTAAACTTCAAGGATTGTTGGCGTGGTAGATAATATTAATTATAAGAGTAATTATCAACAACTTTATACAAAGTTAAATATAGTATTTGATATAGTCGGAATAAGAGAAAAAAATAAAAAGTTTACGCCTCTAAATGATAAAACTGCTGAAATATTCAGTAATAATGAAAATATTAATATTTTCAATTTTTACAATACATTACTAAGTCAAAAAAAGAAAATAACAACGTTAGATTATTATAGTATCGATAATATGTGTAAATTTTATCTAATAAATAAAATTTCTCTTGATGATAATAATGTATTTTTTTGGGGAAATGAATTTAAAACAATTCCTCTCAATTTTATTATCTTAAAAAATAATAATGTTGATTTATCAATTGAATTA